>JBEBDM010000133.1:0-6995 GCA_041156905.1 Actinomycetota bacterium
CGAGCGACAACGTCCTGCGCGGCGGCATGACCACCAAGCACGTCGATGTCGACGAGCTGCTCCGGGTGGTGGACTGCTCCCCCATCGACGATCCGCGGTCCGCCTCGTCGACCACGGCGGGCGTGACCACGTACGCCACGCCGGGAGCCCCGTTCCTCGTGCGTCGGCACGACGCCACGGCCGGGCACGTCGTCACCGGGGTCGGGCCCGACCTCGTTCTGTGCACGTCGGGCACCGCCGGACCGCTCGCCACGGGGTCGTGCGCACTGCTCGGTGCAGGGGAGACGTTCGTCGTCGATGCCCCGTGCACGCTCTGGCAGGTCTCGCCCGCATCGCAGGGCTAGAGACGCACGACCGCCTCGAGCGCAAGATCGAGCAGGTGCTCGCGGGCCGAGGTCTGGTGGGCCCAGTGACGATGGTCCCACTCCTGGGCACTGACGTCGTCGCCCGCATAGAGCAACTGACCGTAGGTGGCGCCGCGGAAGGCCGCGCACGCGAACATCGCCGAGGCCTCCATCTCCACCGTGATGCAACCCTGCTCCCGGCGGCGCGCCACCTTGGCGTGTGTCTCGCGGAAGAAGGCGTCGGTGGTCCAGGTCAGCCCACGGTCGTGTGGGACACCCGACTCCGACAACACCTCGTCGATGACCGCCAGAGCACGCGGGTGCGGGAGCACCTCGGCGTCGGCCGGTGCGTAGTGATAACTCGCTCCCTCGTCGCGCACGGCGCCGGTCGGGACGATCACGTGACCGACGTCGAAGCCCGGGCGAACGATGCCGGCACCACCACAGCCGATGACCCTCGTCGCACCGAGTGCGATGACGATCTCGAGGCTCGACACCGACGCCGGAGCACCGACGCCGGGGTTCATCAGCGCCACGGGCACCCCGCGATGCTCGACCACGTGGATCGGATGGTCGCCATGCTCGAAGGGGACCGCATGGACCGCCTCGAGGCCGGCGGTACGAGCACGCACGACGTCGCCGAACCAGCACACCACGGCCCTGTCGGGGAACCCGAGCGGAGGCCGGTGGATCGAGGGGTTGATGACCGCGTCGAGCGACGGGTCGAACTCGAACAGGGGTGAGGTCATCACTCGTCGCCGCGGAGGCGACGGATCTCGACGATGCGCTCGGTGGCGTTGTTCGCGTCGTCGCCCTTGGCGTCGATCAGTGCCCCACGGTCGCGCGCTGCCTCACGCTCGGCGAGCGAGGTGTCGGCACGTGCGATCGCCGCGTCGGTGCCATGCTCATGGATGAACTCGGCCCACTCGACGAGGGCCTCGACCATGTCCTCCTCACGGACGACCGCCACGTTGCGACCCTTGACGAAGAGGTGGCCACGCTTGTTGCCGGCGGCGATCCCGAGGTCGGCCTCACGAGCCTCACCCGGTCCGTTCACCACGCAGCCCATGACCGCCACCTGCAGCGGGAGCTGACGCTCGCCGAACGCCTGCATCGCGCGGTTGGCGACGTCGATCACGTCGACCTCGGCACGACCACACGACGGGCAGGCGATGAGGTCGACGTTCTTGCGCTCACGCAGTCCGAGCGCCTCGAGCAGTTGGCGACCCGCACGGGCTTCCTCCACCGGGTCAGCGGTGAGGCTGTACCGGATCGTGTCGCCGATGCCCTCGAGGAGCAGCGTGGCGATGCCGGCGGTGGCCTTGAGCAGGCCGGCTGGGGGCGGACCTGCTTCGGTGACACCAAGATGGAGCGGGGCGTCGGTGGCGGCACTGAGCTGCCGGTAGGCCTCGACCATCAGCGGCACCGACGAGGCCTTCACGCTGATCTTGTAGTCGTGGAAATCGACGTCCTCGAAGTAGGCGATCTCCTGCAGCGCACTCTCGACCATCGCCTCGGCGCACACCCCGCCGTACTTGTCGTACAGCGCCGGATCGAGCGAGCCGCCGTTGACCCCGATGCGGATCGGGAGGTTGCGGGCCTTGGCCTCGGCAGCGACCGTCTTGATGTGCTCGGGTCGGCGGATGTTGCCCGGGTTGAGCCGCAGGCCGTGTACACCAGCCTCCATCGCGGCGAGTGCCATGCGGTACTGGTGGTGGATGTCGGCGATCACGGGGATCGGTGAGCGCGGGACGATCTGGGCGAGCCCCTCGGCCGCCTCGATCTCGTTGCAGGTGCAACGGACGATGTCGCAACCGGCGGCAGCGAGGGCGTAGATCTGCTGGAGTGTTCCCTCGACGTCAGCCGTCTTGGTCGTCGTCATCGACTGGACGGTGATCGGGGCTCCCCCACCCACCAGGACCTGCCCGACCTTGATCTGACGGGTCGTGCGGCGGGGATGCGACGCAGTGGCGCTCACGTGCTCGTTCACGCACTCAGTGTGCCACGGGAGGCGGGGCGACGCCCCTCCCTACCCGGCCACCGTGTCGAGATACAGGCCGGTCAGGAACATGAATGCCAGGAGGCCCACGGTGATCGTGACCAGTGGCATCAGACGCGACACGTCAGCGAAGTGACGACGGCCACCCCGCTCGCGCAGGCGCTCGTAGATCGCGATCGCCGCGTGGCCACCGTCGAGCGGGAGCAGCGGGAACATGTTGAACACGCCCACCGACACGTTGAGCGCGGCGAGGAGGCTCAGGAGCCCGGCCCACCCGTCGGCGGTGCCGTAGTCGTCGCTCATCCGGGCTGCACCCACGAGCGTGGTCGGGCGCGACGTCGGGTCGTCGTTGCTGCCCACGAGGTGGCCGAACACGTTCACCGGGTTGAGCACCTTGAGGATCCCGACGGTCGCCTGGCCGAGACCGGAGACGAGGTCGCGTGGGCCGTCGACGAACGCCGACCCCACCGACTTGTCGACCCGCTCGACGCTGTCGCTGCTGACCCCGAGGAAGCCACGCACCTCACCGGCCTCCGCGTACGCCGACTGCGTGAGGGTCGCTGCCGTCGACAACTCCTCCGCGCCACGCCGCAGGCCGATCTCGACGGTGGTCCCGGGGGCCGTCCCTGCGAGCACGGAACGGAAGGTCGCGGCGTCGGTGATCGTCGTGTCGTCGATCGAGGTCACGATGTCGCCAGGGCGGATCCCGGCCTGTGCTGCAGGAGTGTCGGCACTGACGCCGTAGATCGTGACCCGACCCGCCTCCTCCACGCGGCCCGCCACGGCGTAGACCGACACGATCGTCACGACGGCGATCAGCAGGTGCATGAGCGAACCGGCGGTGATGACCAGGAGTCGGCGCGGGAACGACGCCTGACGGTAGGTCGAGGCCTCGTCCTCGGGCGCCACCTCGTCGAGCGAGTTCATGCCGATGATCCGCACGAAGGCCCCGAGTGGGATCGCACGCAGGCCGTACTCGACTCCGTCGCGGTGCGTGCTCCACACCCGCGGCCCGAAGCCCATGAAGAACTGGGTCACGCGCATGCCCGAGCGACGGGCCGTCCAGAAGTGCCCGACCTCGTGCAGGAAGACCGACACGAGGACACCGATGACGAACACGAGGATCCACGGATTGACGACGCCGAGCACCACGAACAGCGCGGCCCATGCACCGAGTCCAAGCACCATCGCCACCACGGTGGGCTTCTCCTCCGGAGCGTTCTCCGTCACGCTGCCACCGGCAGCCATCTCGGAACGGAAGCGGTCGTAGCGGCTCATCGTCCTCCTCCAAGGATCGTGTCCATCACCTCTGCGGCGACACGCCGAGAGCGGGCGTCGGCCTCGACCACGGCCTCGACGGTGAGTGCGGGGTCGGCGTCGTGACGCTCAAGGGCCGCCTCGCACACCTGAGCGATCTGAGCCCAGCGCAGTCGACCGGAGAGGAACGCGTCGACGGCGATCTCATTGGCGGCGCTCAGCGCAGCGGGAGCGGTTCCACCGACACGACCGGCGGCGTAGGCCAGCGCGAGACACCGGAACGTCGCGAGGTCGGGGGCCTCGATGTCGAGGCGACCGAGCGACGCCCAGTCGATCCGTCCGAACGGGGTGCCGATGCGGTCGGGCCAACCGAGCGCGTATCCGATCGGCAGACGCATGTCGGGAAGGCTCAACTGGGCGATCGTGCTGCCGTCGGTGAACTCGGCCATCGAGTGCACGATGCTCTGCGGGTGCACCACGACCTCGATCTGGTCGTAGTCGACACCGAACAACTCGTGCGCCTCGATCACCTCGAGCCCCTTGTTCATGAGGGTGCTCGAGTCGATGGTGATCTTCGGGCCCATCTTCCAGGTCGGGTGCGCGAGCGCCTCGTCGACACCGACGTTCGCGAGGTCGGCGGCAGTACGGCCGCGGAAGGGCCCGCCACTGGCGGTGAGGACGATGCGCGACACTTCCCTGGTCGGCGCCACCGACGAGCGCAGGCACTGGTGCACGGCGCAGTGCTCGCTGTCGACCGGGACGATCTCCGCACCCGGCACCGAGCGCAGCGGCTGGACCACCGGACCTGCTGCGATCAGGCTCTCCTTGTTCGCGAGGGCGAGTCTGCGTCCGTGACGCAGGGTCTCGACGGTCACCGCGAGCCCGGCGAACCCGACGACCGCGTTGACGACCACGTCGGCCGGCCCGACGAGGGCCTCCATCTCGCCCACGACCTCGGCGAAGGGCAGCGCGGCAGCGACCTCGGCCCGACGCGCCGGATCCGCGACGGCCACGACCGACGGACGGAACTCCAGGGCCTGGGCGATGAGGGTCTCGACCGACGAGCCGACACCGAGACCGACGACCTCGTAGGCCCCAGCCTCGGCCCGCACCACGTCGAGGGTCTGGGTCCCGATCGAACCCGACGACCCGGCGATGGCGACTCGGACGGGACGGCGCTGCGCACTCATGGTCCCCAGAGTCTCGCAGCACGAAGGCCCCGCCGCACGGCGGGGCCTTCGATCGGATGTGTCGGACGTGGACGGGTTACTTGGTGACCCAGGGCTCCAGGGCGACGAGGAGGTAGTACGCCGCCGGGAGGGCGAACAGGAAGCCGTCGAACCGGTCGAGCACGCCACCGTGACCCTTGACGATCGAACCGAAGTCCTTCACGTCGAGGTTGCGCTTGAACATGCTCTCGGTGAGGTCGCCGATGGGAGCGGCGATCGACACGGCCAGGCCGAGCAGCAACAGGTCGCCCGTGCTGTTCCAGGTGGTCGAGCGATCGGCGATGCCGACGAGGAACATCGCACCGAGGGTCAGGATCGTCCCGCCGATGAAGCCCTCGATGCTCTTGTTCGGGCTGATCCATGCGCGCAGCGGCGTGCGGCCGACCGAGCTGCCCACGAACAGGGCTCCGACATCGTTGGCCACGACGGCGATCGCCACGAGGCACAGGGTGTCCGTGCCGATGGTGCTGCCGCCGGGAGCGAGCGAGGTCTGCAGGATGGCTGCCCCGAAGGCACCCAGCCCGCCGATCCAGAGGATGCCGAGCGATGTCGCCGCCATGTTCGGCATCGGGTTCGACTCGAGTCCGGTGGCGAAGATGAAGCTCAGTGCCGACGCCGTGAAGGCCAGGAACATGACCAGCGGGAGCGAGCCGAGGCCGTAGTGGTAGACGGCCAGCGGGGCGGCGACACAGGCCGCGATGCCAGGGATGCCCGCCGGCGAGTAGCCCTTCTCGCGGATCCGGTCGAAGAACTCGACGGCGGCGAGGCCCAGCACGAGCACGATGATCGCCTCGACGGCCCACGGCTTGTACTTGAGGGCACCGATGAAGACCGCGGCGAGGCCGACGCCCACGGCAACAGCCGTCGGCATGTCGCGACCGCCGGTCCCGCCAGCGGGACGCTGACCTCCCCGGGGCGCAGCGGGACGACCGCTCCCCGGACGGGGAGTGCCACGCGACGGGTCGCCCTGGCGCGGACGACGGGTCTGGCCCGTGGGCCGCGATCCGGCGCCGTCGGTGGGGTCGGTGTCGATGGTGATCCGGCTCGGGGTGCGGCGCACCGGGAGCGGCTCGTCGTCGAGGTCGTCGATGATCGACACCCGCTGGGTTCCGCCGGTCGACTCGGGCTCATCGGCACCGAAGATGGCGTGGAGACCGGTGATGTCGTCCGGGTCGTCGTCCTCGACCACCGGCACGGCGCGGGTCTGGCCCGTGGGGTCGACACGCGGAGCCGGGCTGGAGAAGGTCGACCAGACATCGAGGTCGTCGGTGGGGTCGGCCGGAATCGACCCCTCGACCGCCTCGGCCATCCGGATCAGCTCGCCCGTGGGCGGCTCGGTCCAGTGCGGGAGCGACCCGGTGTCACCGTCGCCGAACGACAGACCGCCCGAGCGGCTGCCCGAGGTGCTGTCGTCGTCGCCGAAGAGCGGCGGGCCGAAATCATCCGTGTCATCGCGACGTCGACGCCACTGGTCATCGGTCATTGCTGCCTCCCGTCTCCCCGCAGGGAGCACCTGTCAGACTTCGAGCAGTTCCTGCTCCTTGCGGCCCAGCGCCTTGTCGATCTTCTCGACGTGGTCGTGGGTGATCTTGTCCATCTCCTTCTCGGCCCGCTCCAGGTCGTCGGCCGAGATGTCACCCGCCTTCTCGGCGGTCTCGAGATGCTTGCGTGCGTCACGGCGAATGTTACGCACCGCCACACGGCCGTCCTCGGCCATGTTCTTGGCGACCTTCACGTACTCCTTGCGGCGCTCCTCGGTGAGCGGCGGGAAGTTCAGGCGGATGACGACGCCGTCGTTGTTCGGGTTGACGCCGAGGTCGCTGTCACGGATCGCCTTCTCGATGGCGGTGAGCGCACCACGGTCGTGGGGCTTGACGACGAGCTGTCGGGGCTCGGGCACCTGGAAGCCGGCGAGCTGCTGGAGCGGCACCGGCGAGCCGTAGTACTCGACGAGGAGCTTCTCGACGAGGGCAGGGGTCGCCCGACCGGTGCGGACGGTCGTGAACTGGCCGAGCACGTGGTCGACGGCCTTCTCCATCTTGTCGATGGCTTCGAGCAGGGTGTCTTCGGTCACCGCACCAGCGTACCGACCCGAGGGGTCAGGCATCGCGCACGATGGTGCCGACGCTCTCGCCACGCAGGATCGACTGCAGGGCTCCGGGCGAC
>JBEBDM010000134.1:0-5333 GCA_041156905.1 Actinomycetota bacterium
GCCTGCGAGTTCCATGGGGCGATCGTACGGTGCCGGTGAGGTGCAGCGAGTGTCACAGCCAACCACCGCAGACCCCGCCGGTACAGTGCCTCTCGAGAGGTGCAGAAGTTCCTCTCGCAGATGACCATCGCGCGGTGTGCGGTCCGGCTACGTTCGCGACCAATCGCCCAGCGGCGCACGAGGGAGAGGGAGAACCCGATGACGCAGACCCGGAACGAGACCCACGACGCAGTGATCCACGAGGCGCTGAGCGTGATCGACACGGCCCTCGCGCAGCTCATGCGTCGCGAGTTGGTGTCGTCGGGTGAGATCACCGACGTGCTCCTCGACGTGCGCACCAAGCTGACCATGCCGGCCGTCGCGGTGGCCGAGCCGGTCGGCGCCACCGAGGCCTGACGGCCTCCCCCTCTGACGACCCGGCTCGCCGGGTCAGGACTTCTGCAGCGAGCGGAAGGCCGTCGTCAGGCAGTCGACGAGGACGTCGGGTTCTGCCACCGCGGCGGTGTCGACGTGGACACCCATGTCGAGATGTCCGTCGTAACTCAACAACGTCAGGTTGAAGGCCACCCCTCCCAGTGGCCCGACCGGATGGTTGTGGAGGATGCGCGCCCCGGCGATGTACAGCGGGATCGGAGCGGCACGGACGTTGCTCGTGGCGAAGTCGACCGTCTGCGCCTGCTGACGGGCGAGGCGCGTGACGAGGCTGGTCGGGAGCGTGCTCGAGAGCGCGGCGAGCGCCTCGAGGTTCGCCGAGGCCGAGCTCGACCGGGCGTGCTCGGTGGCGGCAGCCACGGCGGCGAAGCGGTCGGCGATCGGCATGGCCGAGGTGGGGACGAGCATCCGGGCAAGGGAGAAGGCATTGGTTCCCGATGACTCGGTGCGCGTGCTGATCGCCATGCTCGCCCGGAGTTCGTCGACGGGTGAACCGAGCCGACGGTGGTACTCGCCGGCCGCCTCCGAGGCGGCGGTGAGGAACGCGGTGTTGAGCGTCCCGCCCAGTCGCTTGGCGGCGGCGCGGGTGGGTTCGAAACCGACGCGGAGCACGTCGACCCGGCGGTGGAGCGAGCGGGCGGTCCACAGCGGTGAACGGGCCGAGTCGAGTTCGCTGAGCTGCTGGACCATGCCGCGCACGGTGTCGGCAGCAGCCGTGCCGGCGCCGGGCAGACCGGTCGGGTCGGCGAGGAGGTCCTTCACCTGGCGGAGCAGGGCGAGCGGCATGCGCATGCTGCCGGCGAGAAGGTCGCGCCACACGTCGACGGGTGGCTGATCCTCCGCACTGGCCGCCGTGGCCTCGGCGATCAGGTCGGGGTCGAGCGGCTCGGGCTCGGGGACGTCGCGCTCGATGTCGAGAAACTGCATCGAGAGTTGGATGCCGCCCTCGCCGTCGACGATCGCGTGGTGCAACTTCTCGACGAGCGCGCTCTTGCCACCGCGGAGACCGTCGATGACCACGAACTGCCACAGCGGGCGGGTGCGGTCGAAGGAGTCGTTGGTGATGAGGCAGGCGAGGTCGAGGAGTTGGCGCATCGTGCCCGGCTTGGGCAGCGAGACGTGTCGT
This sequence comes from Actinomycetota bacterium, assembly GCA_041156905.1. GTDB lineage: Bacteria > Actinomycetota > Acidimicrobiia > Acidimicrobiales > Ilumatobacteraceae > UBA668. Next base: position 1,559 of record JBEBDM010000134.1, read on the forward strand.
ACGTGGTACGAGAGGTCGAAGTTCGGGTCGTCGACCCAGGCCGGCGGGGTGAGGTTCATGGGAGCCGGCTGCACCCGCTGACGCAGGCGTGGGATCGCCCACGTGGCGCGCTCCATGCGACGCATCAACTTGGCCACGTCGGGGGCCTTGTCGAGGATGGTGATGCTGGCGAAGGTCGACGAGAGGTGGGGATCCTTCTCGAGGCGCCACATCAGGCCCTCGGCGTCACTCATCACACGGTCGAACCGCGGCATCTCGGCCATGCGGTCGAGGCTAGCCGTGGGTCGGCGGCTCGGCGACGGGCCGGTGGTCGGTGCGACGGCCTCAGGCGCCGACGGCAGAGAGGGCCGTGTCGAACAGGGCCTCGACGCCGACCCTCGCGAGCAGGGCGAGGAGCACGCCCACGACCGCACCGGCGACGACGTCGGACACGTGGTGGATGCGAACGAAGGCACGGCTGGTCCCGACGACGAGAGCGAGGGCGAACCACAGGGGAGCCCATGCGGCACCGTCGAACATCGTGAGCACGGTGGCGGCGAAGAAGGCTGCCGAGGCATGACCGCTCGGGAAGCTGCTGGTGCTCGGCCGCCGGACGGGGTAGCGCGGGTCGCCGGCCTCGGTGGGTCGCTGGCGACGGAACAGGCGCTTGATGCCCTGGTTGACGACGAGGCTCTCGAGACCGATCAACGCCGAGAAGAGGAACGCCTGTGTGGCGCGCTGCTCGCTGGTGAGGCCGCGGGCGACACCGACGATGTGCCACACGAGGCTGAAGTCACCGAGTTCGCTGGCGGCGAGGAAGAGCCGGTCGGTCCGCCGGCCACGCAGCCGCTCGAGCGCGTGGTCGGCCGAGGCGTCGAAACGGTCGAGTGCGTTCACGCCCGGGCCTGGATGTGCACGGGGGCCTCGTGACGGGCGCGCTCGGGGTCGCCACCGAACGCCGGGCACCACGACTTGTAGAAGCAGCTGTTGCAGAGCGGGCCCTGCTTGGGCTGGAAGTTGCCGGAGGTGCAGGCTGAGGCGATCGCCTTCCAGACGGCCGTGGTGCGCTGGGTGAGCATGCGGCTCGAGGCATCGGTGGGTCGAGCCGTGATCGTCTCGCCCGAGCGCAGGTACATCAGCCGCACGGCCACCGGCCTCTGCTGCAGCACCTGCTCGCAGAGGTACGAGTAGAAGTGCACCCCGTTCATCTTCCCCTGTGCGTACTGCGGTCCGGGGGTGCGTCCGGTCTTGTAGTCGGTGATCACCAGACCGCCCTCGTCGTCGAGGTCGAGGCGGTCGATGATGCCGCGCAGGCCGAGTTCGCCGACGCTCGTCTCGAGCCGCAACTCGAGACCGATGTCGCGCACCGTCGTGGGGTCCTCCATCGCGAAGTAGCCCTCGACGAGGGACCAGCAGTCGGCGAGGAACGTGTCGGTGGCCACGTCGGAGAGGTGGAGGCCGGTGAAGTCGGGATCGGTGCGGTACTCGGTGATCGCGGCATCGGTGGCGACACGGGCTGCGGCGAGGGTGCGCTCGTGGGCCGGCCGGGTGAAGAGCAACTCGAGGGCACGGTGGACGAGGGAGCCCTTGGTGCTGTGGACCGCCGGCGGCTCGGGGATCCGCTCGATGCTGGAGAAGCGGAACGCCATCGGGCAGCTGAGGAAGGCCTCGACCCTGCTCGGAGAGAGGTTGAGCGGGACGTCGAACATGGGAGCCATGGTAGGCAGGGGGGTGTCACGGGGTGGGGGAGGCGCCGGCGGAGCGCCCCGGCTCACGGTCCCGGGATGAGGTCGGCGACGCCCTGCGGGTCGGCCATCGGCCCGAAGTGGTTGAGCGCGGCGACCTCGACGTAGGTGGCCGACGGGAGACGCTCGGCCACCCCCGCGGCGATCGACGAGGGCTGCGACGGCATGGGGAGACCGCACAGGACGGTGACCGGTGTGGTGATCGTCGGGAGTTCGTCCCAGGTCGTGTGGATGCTTCCCGTGGCGAACGTGTCGCCCTCGGTGTCGGGCGTGCACTTGAGTGTCACGGCAGGGCCGTCACCCGCTGTGCTCTCGGCGCCCGTCTCGTCCTCGACGGGTCGGAAGCCGTACTCGACGTAGCACCGCAACGACTCAGGGGTGAAGCAGTTCAGCGGCGGCTTGGCGGCGTAGTTCTCGATGGCTGCGCGGTACGAGGGGAAGGTTGCTCGCCGGCGTCGGGCGCCGATCACCATCGCGCTCTCGTTGGCGTTCGCGGGATCGGGGAGCAGCTGGCTCGGGGGGAACACGATCGGCTCGAACACCACGAGCGAACGGAACAGGTGCGGCGCACGGTGGGCGGCCATCAGCAGGCACGCCCCTCCCATCGAGTGGCCGAAGCCGACGATCGGTCGGCCGTCGTTCTGCTCGACGAGCCACTCCGCCATCGCCAGAGCGTCGTCGCCGTACCGCTGCCAGTCGACCGGGCCGTTGGGTCGGGGCGTGTCGCCGTGGCCGCGGTAGTCGAAGGCGACGCTGTGGAAGCGGTCGGCCAGCGCGTGGGCGAGCGGGATGTAGCAGCGTCCGTGGAAGCCGGTCGCGTGCGAGACCAGGAGCGGCTCTCCCGAGCCACCGAGGTCGTGCACAGCGATGTCGACTCCCAAGGTCGACCGGACGGTAGGCATCAGCGTTGACCCTTCGGTTCGCGGGGGAGGCCGAGGAGGCGCTCGCCGATGATGTTCCGCTGCACCTGGCTCGTGCCGCCGGCGATACGTCCACCGGGTGCCTGCAGGAGGCCGAACGACTCGCTGCCGTCGAGCATCGACTCGGCACCGGCGAGGTCGGAGCGCAGCATGGCGGTCTCGAACATCATCTCGGTGATCCCGAGCTTCATCAGGCTCGCGGCCGTCGAGGCGATCGGGCCCTGTCGCTGGGCCATCGCCTTGTACGCGAACCCGGTGGAGATCAGACGCACCAGACGGTCGCGCTGGACTGCCGTGAGGTCGCGTCCCTCGGCGAGGCGCGACATCTGCTCGAGCCGACGCTCGAGGCCGATGACGCTGGTGCCGATGTGGCCGCGCTCGCTCGTGAGCACCGCCATGCCGACGTTCCACCCGCCGTGCAGTGGACCGAGCAGGTGATCGGCGGGGAGTTCGACGTCGGTGAAGAACACCTCGTCGAACTCGGCCTCGCCGGTCATCTGGCGCAGAGGCCGGACCTCGACGCCGGGGAGGTCCATCGGGAAGAGGAAGAACGAGATGCTCTCGTGCTTGGGTGCCTCGATGTCGGTGCGGGCCATGAGGATGCCCCAGTTGCTGTACCGGCCTCCGCTGCACCAGACCTTCTGGCCGTTGATGATGAAGCGATCGCCGTCGCGTTCGGCGCGCGTGGTGAGTCCGCCGAGGTCGCTACCCGCACCGGGCTCGCTGAAGAGCTGGCACCAGACGTGATCCGTGCGCAAGGTCGCGGCGAGGTGGTTCGCCTTCTGCTCGTCGGTGCCGAACTTCAGCAGCGCTCCGCCCGTGAGCACGAGCCCGACCATGTTGAAGGCGGCCGGGACCCCGGCGAGGGCGCACTCGTACTGCCACGCAGCGTTGTGGGCGGGCGTGAGCCCCTGTCCGCCGTACTCGGTGGGCCAGTGGATCCCGGTGAAACCGGCGTCGTTCAGTTGCCGGTGCCACCGGAGCCCGTGGTCGACGAGGTCGGGCGGACAGATCGCGCCGTAGTCGCGGGGCGCGTCACCTCGGTGGCTCGAGAGCCACTCGTGCGCCCGTTGCTGGAACTCCTCGATCGTCTCCATCATCCCCCTCACGCGTGCGACGCGAGTCTGGTGG
>JBEBDM010000135.1:0-2910 GCA_041156905.1 Actinomycetota bacterium
CTTCGCCGCCACCTTCTTGGTGGTCGCCTTCTTGGCGACGGGCGCTGCCGACGCAGGTTCGGCTGCGGCCTTCTTCGGCGCAGCCTTCACGGGAGCGGCCTTCTTGGCCACGGCCTTGGCGGGAGCCGCCTTCTTCGCAGGAGCCTTCTTGGCCGCAGCGGCCTTCACCGGCGTGGCGGCAGCCTTCTTCGACGCGGTGGCCGTCGCAGCAGCCTCGGCCACCGGCGCCTTCGACGCTGCGGGCCTTTCCGACACTGCCTTCTTCGCGACTGCCTTCTTGGTTGCTGCCTTCCTGGTCGCCGGCGTCGCGGCGAGGGCCGTGGTCTCCACCTCGGCAGGAGTGGCCTTCTCCGCGCCCTTCTTGCTCGCTGCCTTCCGGCCGGCGGCCTTCTTCACCGGGGCGACAGGTGCATCGGCTGCAGGAGCCGCCACGCCCGCCATGCCCGGGAGGGCGAGGTCGATGCTGCGCTTGTCGGGCACGTACGAGACGACCACGAACACGTGCGTCTCGCCGATCTTGAGCAGTTCTCGAGCGCTACGCGGGGCCGGATCGGCCATCAGACGCAACGGGATGTACGCCTTCACGTCGTCGATGCGCACATACGCACCGTGCGACGAGTAGTGGTCGACGACCGCACTCACGCTCGTGCCGACGGGGTGACGTGCCACGAAGTCGAGGTACGGCATCAGCTCGTTGACCGGACCGTGGTTCGACGAGCGCTGCTGCTGCTCCCCGGCGGGGGTCGGCGATGCCACGGTCTCGACCGCGGCGGCCGGGGCAGCGCCGCCACGTCCACGACGACGCTTGCCCGTCGGTGCGGCCTCCGGAGCGGCGGCAGTCGCGGCGACGGCCTCGGCCACCTGCGGGGCGGCATCGGCGGCCGGGGCCGGACGACGGCTCACACGGGGCGGCGGCGCCTTCGGGACGGGCATCGGCTGCGAGGCGTCGGGACTCCCGACGATCGCGGTGTTCGTGGCCACGGCCTCGGGCTTCTTGCGACGTCGCGCCTCGGAGGTCGCCTTGCGGCTGATCGGACCACGCACCGGCAGACGGTTCACGAACACCCAACCGATGTGCGGCACGGGCTTGCCACCGATGAGACGACCCTCGTCGAAGAGCCACGGATAGTCGGCGTGGAACTCCTGGTAGCTGTCGTTGGTGAGGATGCGGGCCCGCACCTTGTGGGCGATGCTCAGCACGAAGGCGTCACCGCGGCCGATGGCCCCGGCAGGCGGTGCGACGAGTTCGTTGTTGGCGATCGCCGCATCGAACTCGGGAACCTCACGCGGATCGATGCGGTGCCCGAAGGTGGCATCGACGACGACGGTGATCAACGCGTCGGGGTGCTCCTCCATGAACGCGAGGACCGCGTCGTTGAGTTGCTGGAGGCTCGGCATCGAGCGACCCTCGGTCGCGATGTTGGAGCCGTCGACGACGACATGATTCGACATAACGGGTTCAGCCTACGATGCGCCGATGCCTGATACCCCGTTGCCCGCTGCCCGCCCGTACACCGCTGTGCTCTGGGACTTCGGCGGGGTCATCCTCAGCAGCCCGTTCGAGGCCTTCAACACCTACGAGGCGGCCCACGGACTGCCCCTCGACTTCATCCGCTCGGTCAACGCCACCAACCCCGACGCGAACGCCTGGGCCCGACTCGAGCGCACCGAGATCAGCCCACTGGAGTTCGACCCCCTGTTCGCTGCCGAGAGCGAGGCACTCGGCCATCGGGTTCCCGGAATCGACGTCCTCGGGCTCCTCTCGGGCGAGATCCGACCCGAGATGGTCGACCTCCTCGACCGCGTGATCGCCGCCGGATACCGCACGGCTTGCCTGACGAACAACGTCGTGGCCGACCCGTCGAGTTCCGATCGAGCCGCAGCCGTCGGTGCCGTGATGGCACGCTTCGACGCCGTCGTGGAGTCGAGCAAGGTCGGCGTGCGCAAGCCCGAGCCGCGCTTCTACGAGATGGCGTGCGAGATGCTCGGGGTGCAGCCCAGTGGATGCGTGTTCCTCGACGACCTCGGGATCAACCTCAAGCCGGCAGCCGCCATGGGCATGACCTGCATCAAGGTCGTCTCGGCGGCACAGGCGATCGCCGACCTGACCGGTCTGCTGTTCACGCCGGCCGAGAGCTGACCCGACGGGACTGAGTTGCTCCGGACCACACAGGGTCCGGAGCAGACGTCAGTGCGGGCGGAAGGTCTCGTCCATCATGTCGGCGAGTTCCTGGTCGTGGACGGCCTTGCTGCCCGTGGCCGGGCTGCCGCTGCCGATACGACTGACGAGGCGCAGGTGGTACCCCTGCTCCTTGATCTTCCAGAAGCGTGCCTCGATGAAGCGCCACGGACCCATGTTGTCGGGCTCCTCCTGGAGCCACACCACGTCCTTGGCCTGCGGGTAGCGGGCCAGCACGGCGCGCATCTGGTCGCCGGGGAACGGGTAGAGCTGCTCGACACGCACGATGGCCGTCGGGTCGTTGCGCTTGGTGCGCTCGGCCATCGCGTCCCAGACGACCTTGCCGCTGCAGAACACCACGCGGGTGACCGCCGACGGGTCGGTGACGAAGGGATCGTCGAGGACTTCCTCGAACGAACCGTGCGTCAGGTCGTCGACCTTCGAGCGGCTCTCCTTCATGCGCAGCGGGGCCTTCGGGGTGAAGATCACCAGCGGCTTGCGCACCTCACGTCGGACCTGACGACGCAGGAGGTGGAAGTACTGAGCAGCCGTCGTGGCGTTGCACACCTGGATGTTGTCCTCGGCGCACAGCGTGAGGAAGCGCTCGATGCGACCCGAGGAGTGCTCGGGCCCCTGCCCCTCGAAGCCGTGCGGGAGGAGCAGCACGAGGCCGTTCTCCTGGCCCCACTTGTCCTCGGCGGCGACGAGGTACTGGTCGATGATGATCTGCG
>JBEBDM010000136.1:0-5907 GCA_041156905.1 Actinomycetota bacterium
ACCGTCGGGATGCTCGGTCGTTGGAACATCGGCGACGGTAGGGAGGTGCCCTCAACTCAGCCCGACGGCACCACGACCAGAAGGTGAACAGTTGTGAACGAGTAGGTGATGCAGATGCCGCGTCGATCACGCCACGAGATGGCCCGTATCTGCGGCGAGCTCAGTCGTCCTTGAGTGCCACCGCGTTCGGGGTGACGTTCATCTTCGGTACGTACTCGGCGACCTCGACGTCGCGACCCTCGCCCAGGAACTTGGCGCGCAGTTCGGCACGGCACTGGGTGCACGGGCCGTAGAAGCGCTCGTCGCGCATCGTGCGACAGCGCGGGCACTCGTGCAGAGACGGGTCGAGCGGGGTCGAGGGCAGCATGCTCATGGCCCGGTCAGTATCGCGGACATCGGCCATCGAGCGCGACACGTCACGAGGATGGTGTGACCCAGTCGATCGTCATGGCGACAGGTGTTGTCGACGACGACCGCCAGTCAGTACGACGAGGCCCAGAAGTCGAGGAGCATCGCTGCCCCCGCCGTCGGGTCGCCCAGCATCCACCAGTGGCCCTGCCCCTCGAGCACGTGGATGCTCGCCCCGAGATGGACAGCGACCTCACGGCCCAGAGTGTCGCCCTGCACGAACGGGTCGTTCGGGGCGATCACCGCGAGGCCGGGCACGGTGCCCGCCGGACCGAGGTGCGCTCCCCACTCGGCCATCGCCGGCTGGGCCGCCGAGCGGTAGAGCGCCAGCACGGCCTTGCCCATCGTGAAGTCGGTGACCTCGAGGAGTCGCTCACCGATCGGGCGGGGGATGCCGATCGCCTCGTAGGCCGCGATGCGTTCGTCGAGCGGCATCGCCAGGCTCTGCGTGAAGTACTCCTCGCCGTCGCCGGGGGTCTGCCAGATCTGAGCGAAGGCGTGCCACACGTAGTCGTGGTGGAACAGGCCGAGCACGTCGCAGGCCCACGTGCGGAAGAGTTCGGGACGCTGGCTGACGGCGCGCATCGTGATGCCGCCACCCCAGTCGTGGCCGACGACGTCGACGGGGCCGTGTGCCGAATGGACCTTGGCAACCTCGCCGAGGAACCACTCGACGTACTCCTCCTTCGTGGCGCCGAAGCCCTCGGGCAACGGGCAACCGAAGCCAGGGAGTTGCGGTGTCACGACGTCGGTGCGCCCCCGGGCAGCCAGTTCCGCGATCAGCGGCTCCCAGATGATGGGGGTCTCGGGGTTCCCGTGCAGGAGGACGACAGCCATGCCGCAGTCTCCCACGACTGCGCACGGTCGCCGGACAGGCGCTGGCACCTCACGAGTGGCCACGACACGAGCGAGACGGGAATGAGAAGAGCCGGGTGCCCTGAGGCTCCCGGCTCTTCGTGGCGGAGAGGGTGGGATTTGAACCCACGGACCGCTTTAAAGGCGGTCCCCGCATTAGCAGTGCGGTCCGATCGACCAGACTCCGGCACCTCTCCAGCGGCTGAGAGGCTAGCGGCGGGCGGTTCGGCTCCCCACCCCCGAGCCTCTGCATCGCCCGTGTCGCCGGGTGGTGCGTACGCTCCGGCCATGAAGGTCGATGTCATGCTGACGCCCCAGCCGCTCCAGCGCATGGGGGCGGTGGCCCGGCAGATCGCCGAGGCCCACTTCGACGGGATCCTCTTCACCGAGGCCGGTCGTACCGCCTATCTCTCTGCCGCTGCGGCGGCCGTGACCGCTCCGGGGCTCGAGTTGAGCACCGGGGTCGCCGTCGCCTTCCCCCGCAGCCCGATGGTCACCGCCCAGGTGGCGTGGGAGTTGCAGGAGGCGACCGACGGCCACTTCCGGCTCGGGCTCGGCACGCAGGTGCGGACCCACGTGGTGCGGCGCTACTCGAGCGTGTTCGACCAGCCTGGCCCACGGTTGCGCGACTACGTGCAGGCGGTGAAGGCCTGTTTCGCTGGTTTCCGTGGCGAACCGCTCGAGCACCGCGGCCCGTTCTACGAACTCACGTGGCTGAGCCCGCAGTGGAGCCCGGGGCGGATCGACGTCGCCGACCCGAAGGTCGACATCGCCGCGGTCAACCCGTGGATGCTGCGGATGGCCGGCGAGGTCGCCGACGGTGTGCACGTCCACCCCATCGGCGAGCCCGGCTACCTACAGCGGCACGTGCTCCCGAACGTCGCCCGTGGTGCGACGGAGATGGGCCGCGACCCGAAGGACGTCTCGATCATCGTGCCGGTCAACGTCATCGTCGGCGACACCGACGCCGAGCGGGACGCCGACCGCGAGACCATGCGCGGGATGCTGTCGTTCTACGGGAGCACCCCGAACTACGCCTTCATCTGGGACGAGGCGGGTTTCGAGGGGACGACGGAGCGGATCCGTGAGCGCCAGAAGGCTGGCGACCTCGCCGGCATGGCTGCCCAGATCACCGACGACCATCTCGCCACCTTCTGCACCGAGGCCACCTGGGACGATCTCGCCCGACGGCTCGTCGAGACCTACGGCGGCATCGCCGATCGCATCGTGCTCTACAACGCGATGATGACCCGCCCCGACCGTCTGGCCGAGCGCCTGACCCGCCTCGGCGAGGTCGCGAGGGAGATCCGCTTCCTCGCCGCCACCCGCTGACCCACTCCCCCTGACCCCCACCCCACCGATCTCGGCGCAGATCGTCCCGGATTTCGGAACTATGTGTACCGAGATCGTGGAACACTCGGGGCATGACGAACCCCCAGCTCCGCCTCGGCCTCCAGATCCCCTCGTTCACGTATCCCGGGGTCGAGCCGATCGACCTGTTCGAGAGCGTTACCGACATCGCCATCCGGGCCGAGCGCAGCGGGTTCGACAGCGTCTGGGTGATGGACCACTTCTACCAACTGCCCGGGCTCGGCCGCCCCGACGAGAACATGTTCGAGGCGTACTCGCTGCTGTGCGCCCTGGCCGCCCGGACCTCTACCGTCCGGCTCGGCGCGATGGTCGGCGGCATGACCTACCGCAACCCGGCGTTCCTCGCGAAGCAGGTCACGGCGCTCGACGTCATCAGCAAGGGCCGCGCCATCTGGGGCATCGGCGCCGGCTGGTTCGAGAAGGAACACCTCGACTACGGCTACGAGTTCGGCACCTTCACCGACCGCTTCGAGAAGCTCGAAGAGGGCCTGCAGATCATCAAGAGCATGTTCACCGAGCACACCACGACCTTCGAGGGCAAGTGGTTCACGGTGCGCGACGCCTTCAACACGCCCAAGCCCGTGCAGGCCGGTGGGCCTCCCGTGCTGATCGGTGGCAGCGGTGAGCGCAAGACCCTGCGCATGGTCGCCCAGTACGCCGATGCCTGCAACGTGTTCGGTACCCCCGACCAGATCCGCCACCTGATGGGCGTGCTCGACGCTCACTGCGAGCGCCTCGGCCGCGACCCGAAGGAGATCTGCCGCACCCGCCTCGGCACCATCGTGGTCGGCGAGACGATGGCCGATGCCCAGCGCACCCTCTCGCTGCGCCTCGGGGGCCGTGCCATCGAGGACCTCCACCCCGAGATGCAGGCCCGGGTCCGCGACCAGTTCATCGTCGGCGACCCCGACACCGTCATCGCCGCCGTGCGCGAGTTGATGGCCGCCGGTCTCGACGGGCTGATCTTCAACATGGCCAACCCGTACGAGCCCGGCTCGGTCGAACTCGCCGGCGAGACCCTGACCCGCGCCCTCGCCTGAGCACCACCCCACGATCTCGGTACGCATAGTCCCGGAATCCGGGACGATCTGCGCCGAGATCGGTGGGGTTATCGGGGGAGGGCGGGGAAGGGTCAGGGGTAGCCTTGCCACATGGCAGGGGACCTCATCTACGCCTTCCGCATCATGCGGCTCCCCCTTCTCGATGCAGGAGGGGCCGCGATCGGCACCCTCGACGACATCGTCGTCATCCCCGGCGCGCCCGGCCGCAACCCCCGCGTGCTCGGGTTCGTGGCCACCAGCCAGCGTCGCCGCATCTTCGTGAACGCGGCCCGCATCGGCACCCTCGACAACGACGGCGCACGTCTGCGCAGCTGGGACGTCGACCTCAACCCGTTCAAGCCCCGCGCCGGTGAGGTGCTGATCGGCCGCGACCTCATCGACCGCCGGTTCGGCGACGAGACCGTCAGCGACGTCGCCCTCCAGCAGGTGAACGACGGTCGAAGCACCTACTGGGAGCCGGCGATGGTACGCCTCGCCAAGCGCGCCCCGATGCGTCGCCGCCCGAGCTACCGGCTGATCGACATCACCGAGGTGCCCACGCTGTTCACCGGCCGTCCTGGCAGCGAGATGGCTGCCGAGGCCGCACGTCTGCGCGACATGCACCCGAGCGACGTGGCCGGCGTCGTCCGCAACCTCCCGCTCACCCAGCGCAAGCAGCTCGCCGAGGCGATGGACGACGAGCGTCTCGCCGACCTGCTCGAGGAACTCCCCGAGGCCGAGCAGTTGCGCATCATCGAGGGTCTCGACATCGACCGCATGGTCAGCGTGCTCGAGGAGATGGAGTACGACGACCTCGCCGACCTGCTCGCCGAGATGCCCGGTGAGCAGCGCACACGCGTTCTCGACGCCATGGACGAGGACGACGCCGACGTCATGCGCCGTCTGCTCGCCTACGAGGAGGGCACGGCCGGCGCGCTCATGACGCCCGACATCGTGGTCATGGGCCCCACCGCCACCGTGGCCGAGGCGCTCGCCGAGATCCGCGACCCCGAGTGGCTGGTCTCGATCGCCGCCCAGGTCTACGTCGTGCAGCCCCCGTACAAGGCCCCCACCGGCCAGTACCTCGGCGTGGTGCACTTCCAGCGTCTGCTGCGCGAGCCCCCGGCGATGGAGCTCGGACGCTGCCTGCAGATGGAGCCCACCATCACGCCCGACATGAGCGAGCGCGAAGTCGCCGAGCGACTCGCCAGCTACAACCTGCTCTCGGTCGGTGTCTGCGACGAGAACGGACGGCTCCTCGGCGCCATCACGGTCGACGACGTGCTCGACCGCACGCTGCCCACCGGTTGGCGGCAGCGCAGGCGGGTGACCAACGAGGCGGTGTCGCGATGAAGCGGCGCGAAGACCTCACCACCCCGCGCCGTCGGCGCACGATCGGTCTCCACTACGACTCCGATTCGTTCGGTCAGTTCAGCGAGAGCATTGCCCGGTTCCTCGGAACCGCGCGCTTCCTCGTGTGGATGACAGGCGTGATCATCGCCTGGATCGCGTGGAACATCCTGATGCCCCGCAGCCTGCAGTTCGACGGCTGGGACCGCGGCCTCGTGCTGCTCACCCTCGTGCTCAGCCTGCAGGCGAGTTATGCCGCGCCGCTGATCCTGCTCGCCCAGAACCGGCAGGAGCAGCGCGACCGCACCAGCGCCGAGAACGACCGTCGCATGGCCGAGCGCACCCAGGCCGACACCGAGTTCCTCGCCCGCGAGATCGCGAGCGTGCGACTCTCGCTCGCCGACGTCGCCACCACCGCCGACCTCGACGACCAGTTCGAGCGACTGATCACCGCACTCGAGCGGCTCAACGCCCGACTCGACGCGCTCGAGGCCACCGATGAGGGTCAGCCCTCGGCGCCTCCTCAGGTCGGCGACGAACCCGGCACCGGCGCAGCAGCGACCTGACGCGCCAGCGACACCGTCGCTGCGCTGAACTCGGCCGGTGACGTCCATGAGGCGAGGTGGTCGTCGGCGAGTTCGATCACCGTGGCCCCGAGGGCCGCGGCGAGGGCGCGCTGCTTGCGGGGCCGCACCAGACGATCGCGGGTCGTGATCAACATCGCGGCCGGCAGACCCAAGGATGCGGCGAACGGACGGGCGTCGTACCTGCTCAGCGATTGTCCGGCCTGCACGATGTTGTGGCTGTCGTTGCGACGCAGCTCGCTCGAGAGCCACGGCACATAGCGCTCGAGCGGATGCCCGGCGCCGAGCAGCCGGTGGAT
>JBEBDM010000137.1:0-2550 GCA_041156905.1 Actinomycetota bacterium
AGGAGTTGAAGGAGTTCTTCGCCCGGCTCGAGCTGACGGTGGCCGAGCAGGACGAGTTCGCGGCGATCGCCGCCGAGTGCGGAGTGGTGGCCGAACCGACGGCCCCGACGACCTAGCGGGCAGAGCCCCGGGAGGTCGGCTCAGGCCGGCGAATCGGGCGCGGCGGCGGGAGCCTCTGCAGCGTTAGCCTCCGCGGCGGGAGCAGGTGCAGCCGGCTCCTTCTTCTTGGGTGGCGGCACGCCGACGCTGGGAGCCGAGTCGGCCCACTCCGGCCAGCGGCGACGGCTGACGATGCTGAGCTGTCGGAGCAGCTTCATCGCGACCTCGTCCTCCTGGGCCGGGCGGGCGATGATCGTGCCGTCGGCGATCATCCGGTTGATGACCTCCTCACCGATCTCGGTGCGCACGATGGTGAGGGTCCAGTCGTTGTCCTTGCCGATGCCACCCGTCGAGATGTCGGCGTGCTCGGCGGCGAAGTCGGGGCAGCTCTTGCAGCCGGTGCGCGTCCACTGGTGGCATTCCTTGAGGTCGATCTCGTGGTACGAGCCGTCCTTCATCCAGATCTGGAAGACGCCCTTGATGTTCATCTTCACCATGTCCTGCTTCTTGAGGCCGTACTTGGCCTCGAACAGTTCGGGGAAGATGGCGTCGTCGAAGGTCTTGCTGCACAGAAGGCCGATGTTGAAAAGGAACGGCTTGCTCACCTTGCCGGCCTTACGGTCCCACATGGTGGGCGGCGACGAGGTCTGGCAGCCCATGCCGACGAGGGCGAGGCGGTTGAGCCCCTGCTCCTTGGCGTCGCGCAGTGCGAGCGGGTTGGCGCAGTAGGTGTAGCGGCTACCGGCCGTGGCCAGGACCTCCTCCTTGTTGCGAGCCAGCACCGGCTTGGCCTTCCAGAGGTCGTCGTCCTCGACACCGCTGACCATCGCGGCCTCGATGTAGTCGTTGTCCATCAGCCAGGTGAGCATCGCGGTGACGAAGCCACCGTCCTGGCCCTTCTCGTGCTGCTCGGAGTCGGCGGCGCGGGTGAGGAGCAGCTGGCGCCAGATGCCGGCCATCTCGTCGGGCTGGCGGACCCTGCCGAAGAGGTGCATGTCGGCGTTGGGTTCCCAGGCTCGGAAGCGTGGGCAGGCGCGGGTGCAGGTGGTGCAGCCCTTCTCGCCGTGGACGCAGTTGTCGAGCCCGAGTTCCTCCTCGAGGTGGAAGGGCTTGTACTTGCCCTCCTCGTGCTCGTACCCGATGACGTCGTGCGGGCAGGTGACCACACATCCGGCGCACCCGGTGCACAGGCCTGTGGTGATGACCTCGGCGTACAGCTCCTTCCACTGGGCTGTCCAGCGTCCGGCCTGGGCGGGGGTCACGAGCGTGTCGGTCATGGGCGCACCCTAGGCGGCGGCGCAAGGTCGTCGCATCCTGAGGGCGCACCGGGCGGTGGGTTTGTTCACAGGCGCGAACGACGCCGGAAACATTGCCGAAACACGACAGCGACAAGGTACGCACGCCCCTACAACCCGCGCCCCACCGAGGACACTCCCATGGACCACGCCCTGAGCGGCAACGTCGCGTGGGTCCTGGTGTCGGCAGCACTCGTGCTGTTCATGACACCCGGACTCGCCTTCTTCTACGGCGGTATGGATCGCACGCGCAACGTGCTGAACATGCTGATGATGAACTTCTACTGCGTGCTCGTGATCCCCGTGTTGTGGGTGATCGTCGGGTACTCGTTGTCGCAGGTCCCCTTCGACAACGACATCCTCGGCGGGTTCGACGCGTGGATGCTCCGTGGCATCGGCCTCGACGATGGTGGCATCGGACTCGCGACGATCGCGTATCTCGGCATGTTCGCCGCCATCACGCCGGCGCTCATCAGTGGCGCGGTGGCCGATCGCATGAAGTTCTCGGCCTGGGCCGTGTTCGTGCCGGTGTGGTCGCTCCTCGTGTACGTCCCGATCTTCAAGTGGGTGTTCGGCGGCTGGCTCTTCCAGCGCGGCTCGCTCGACTTCGCCGGCGGCACGGCGATCCACGTCAACGCCGGCATCGCCGCGCTCGCTGCCGTTCTCGTGCTCGGTCGCCGCAAGGGATGGCCGCAGGAAGGTCACCCGCCGCACAGCATGCCGCTGGTGATGATCGGTACCGGGATCCTCTGGTTCGGCTGGTTCGGGTTCAACGCCGGGTCGGCCCTCGCCGCCAACGGGCTCGCGGCCCAGGCGTTCATGAACACCTTCCTCGCCGCCGCAGCCGGCGGTCTCGCCTGGGTGCTCGTCGAGTGGGCACGTGACGGGCATCCCACCAACCTCGGAGCGGCCTCGGGCATCGTCGCCGGTCTCGTCGCCGTCACCCCGGCGGCCGGTTACGTGGCGGGCGCCAGCCCGATCTACATCGGCCTCGTCGCGGGTGTGGTGTGCTGCTACACCGTGCGCCTGAAGGCCCGGTTCGGGTACGACGACGCGCTCGACGTGGTGGGCGTCCACTTCGCCGGTGGCCTCGTCGGTTCGCTCCTGATCGGCCTGTTCGCCGACCCCGCATTCTTCGACGGCACCTTCAGCGAGG
>JBEBDM010000138.1:0-9031 GCA_041156905.1 Actinomycetota bacterium
CCTCGCGGCCGTCCTCGGTGAGCACCTTTGTGTTCGGCCCGAGGGCGAACTTGGCGGTGGTGACGTCGTCGCGGCCGACGGTGTCGGCGGTGGTCGTGCTGCTCGCCATCCCGATCGCCTCACTGCTGCCGAGGCTGTCGATCATGATCAGCCGGTCGTTGTGGCGCAGGAGGCCTTGCTTGGTCTCGGCCGCCCAGATCACGCCGCTCGAGACGATCACGCGCATCGACGAGACGTCCCACCGGTCGGGCTCGGCATCGAGGGCGCGGAGGATCGGCTTGGCGAACGCGTCGCCGACGATCGAGGTGCTGTTGACCTTCAGTCGCTCGATCGTGTCGAGCATCTCGACCGGGTCGAAGTGACGGCCCTCGAGGGTCACCACCGAACCGGCGAGCACAAGGTTCCACATCGCGTTGAACGCGCCGGTCCCGTGCATCAGCGGTGCAGCCGGGAGGTTGCGCGGACCGGGCTTGGCGATGCGAGCGTCGAAGGCGTCCCACCCCGGCACGGTGGGGAGAGGCTGCTTCGAGGGAGCGTCGAGGCTCCCGACCATGTCGTCCTGCCGCCACATCACTCCCTTGGGCATGCCCGTGGTGCCACCGGTGTAGAGGATGTAGAGGTCGTCGGGGGAGCGACCCCACGAGGGAACGACCCGGCTGCTCGCCGAGGCGGCCGCCTGCTCGTACGGGACGGCCCAGTCGGGGCACGGGCCGGACCCGTCGTCGACGTGGATCCACGTGCGCACGGCGGGAAGCCGGTCACGCAACGCGGCACAGCGGTCGGTGAACGTGCCGTGGAAGACCACGGCGACGGCATCGGCGTTGTCCCACAGGTACAGCAACTCATCGTCGCCGTAGCGGTAGTTGGTGTTCACCGGGGCGAGGCCGGCCTTGAACATGCCGAACATGCTCTCGAGGTACTCGGGGCAGTTATAGAGGTAGTGGGCGACCTTGTCCTGGTGCTGGGCGCCACCGGCGAGCAGCGTGGCGGCGATGCCGTCGGCCCGGCGGTCGAACTCGGCCCACGTGTAGGTGCGGTCGCCCTGCATCTGGGCGACGGCGTCGGGGAAGCGGTCGGCGTTGTGCTCCCAGATCTCGGCGAGGTTCCAACCGGTAGCAGTGGTCGTGGGGGCAGCGGACTCGGTCACGGGAGCCGACGGTAGTCGCACCGCTGCGGCCGGTTCATGGTCGCGGTCCGTCGGGGGAGACGCGGGTGTCGGCCACTCACTACCGTCGGGGCATGGACTTCCAGCTGCCCGCCGACGACGACCCGCGCCGACTCGCCGTGCGTGAGTGGCTGGCGGCGCACCCGTCACCCACCGGTGCCGACCTCGCCGAGGCCGGATACGTGGCGCCGCACTGGCCCGAGCCGTACGGTCTCGGCGCCGACCCGATCCATCAGGTGATCATCGACGACGAGTTGTCCCGCGCCAAGGTGCGCCGCCCTTCGAACCCGATCGGCATCGGATGGGCAGGCCCGACGATCCTGTTCGCCGGGACCCCTGAGCAGCACCGCCGTTACCTTCCCCGCCTGCTCTCGGGCGAGGACTTCTGGTGCCAGTTGTTCAGCGAGCCGGGTGCCGGCAGCGACCTCGCCGCGCTCGGGACGCGAGCGGTGCGCGACGGGGACGAGTTCGTCGTCAACGGACAGAAGATCTGGACGAGCGGTGCCCAGCACGCCAAGTACGGCATCCTCATCGCGCGCACCGACCCGGAGGCGCCGAAGCACAAGGGGATCAGCTACTTCATCTGCCCGATGGACCTGCCCGGGATCGAGATCCGTCCGATCACCGAGATGACCGGTGGCCAGACCTTCAACGAGGTGTTCTTCACCGACGTACGCATCCCGGCCGAGAACCTCGTCGGCGACCTCCACGACGGTTGGCGACTCGCCAAGGTGACCCTCGGCAACGAGCGTGTCTCACTCAGCTCGGGCGGTGTCCTGTGGGGCAACGGGCCGACGGCGACCGACCTGCTCGATGCGGTCCGTGCCCGCGGTGGTGAGGACGATCCCGTCCTGCGCCAGCGTCTCGCGGCTCTCTACACCGAGCACGTCCTGCTCGACCTCATCCGGATGCGGACCCTGTCGGCCCGGTTGAAGGGCTCGCAGCCCGGCCCGGAGGCGAGCATCCGCAAGCTCCTCGCCGACGAGCACGGCCAGAACGTGATGCTGCTGGCGCGCGACCTGATCGGCGCGTCGGCAATGCTCGTCGGATCGCTCGCCGGCGACTACGGCGACCTCGACGACGGCATCTGGCAGTACGGCTTCATGTTCGCCCAGGCCCTCACGATCGGCGGCGGCACCTTCGCCGTGCAGCGCAACATCGTGGGGGAGCGCGTCCTCGGGCTCCCCCACGACATCGACGTGACAGCAGGGCTCAACTGGTCGCAGGCCCAGCGGGCGGCGCACTGACCTCGTCGCGCCGGGTGAGCCGGCGCACGAGCACGACGGCGACACCCACGAGGATGATGCCGGTGGCGAGGATCGCGATCGGTGCCCGGCGCTCGCCCGGGAGGAAGTAGAGGATCGCCCACGGGACGTCGATCAGCAGGCCGATCGCCCCGAGCACCGACATCGTGAACCGACGTGTGCCGACGGCGAGGAGGGCGATGGCCGTGGCGATGCCCCACGTGACGGCGAGGGCGACCGACTCGCGGCCGGTCAGTGCCGCACCGCCGATCATCACCAGGCCGCCGACGATCTCGATGGTCGTGGGGAAGCGGGTGAGTCCACGGATCGCGAAGGCCGCGATGCAGAGTCCGATGGTCCAGACGATGGCGCCGGTCACGACGGCGGCTCCCTCGGCGAACCACATCACCGACTGCGGGACACCGACCCACGTCCCGAGCAGTGCGACGGCCAGGGTGGCGCGCCGTTCGGCAGTGGTGCGGTCGAACGGTCCGAGGGCGACGACGAACATCCCGACGACGGTCGCGTCGATCATCAGCATCCCCTCACCCCGCCACGAGTCGGCCATCATCGCCGAGCCGATCAGGAGGCCGAGACCGGCGATCCCGACCGTGATCCACGGGGACGACGTGAGTCGCTCGAATCCGAGGACGGCGAGGCCCAGCGAGAACCCGACGAGGACGAGGCCGATCGCCCCGGTGCTCATGTCGGTCATCCCCGTGCCGACGGCCACCAGTGCGGCGATCATCGACGCGGCCTGTGGGATCGGACGGTGCAGACCGCGCCAGAGCGTCGATGCGACGCCGAGGGCTGCCGCTGCTCCGAGGGCGATGATGATGCGAACGGGTGGGGCGTCGAGGAGTTCGTGCGCGGCGACGCCACCGGTGACCGCGGCAGCGGCGATCGCCGCCAACCACAGGAACGCCTGCATCCGCTCGAACGGGGCCGACACGGCGACGTCGTCGCTCGTGCGGTGCACGACGAGTGCGGCGGCGAGGAGGGCGAGGGCGGTGCCGATCGAGGGGATGGCCAGTCGGAGACCCGACGGCATCCCGTCCCAGTAGGCGCCCACGAGGAGCGAGAGTCCGGTGATCCCGAGGATGCCGCCGAGATAGGCGAGCGCCTCGACGACGGCAGGGACGATCGACGGCGGGTCGTGTCTCGGCGCCGTGCCGGGTCGTGGCGGCATGGGTCGTGGGGGCAGGGGATGGTGCAGAGCGAGCCGCATGACGGCCTCCGTTCACGGGCGACCCGGCGGGTTCCCGCCTGCAGTGTGTGCCACTCGTCGCGGCCGCGACAGGGCACTCCGACTCCTACTGTCGGGGCCACCTGTGGTTCGATACCGCGATGAGCACCACCGCTGACCGGCTCGTGGTCGACCTGCTCGACCCGGCCTTCTACCAGGACCGCGACCGCATGCATGCGGCGTTCACATGGATGCGCGCCAACGAGCCCGTGTACCGCGACTCCCGCAACGGCCTGTGGGGAGTGACCCGTCACGAGCACCTGCGCGACGTCGAGCGTCGCAGCCAGGTCTTCTCCAGCCAGCAGGGCTACCGCGCCATCTGGTCGCCGGACGAGATCAACATGATCGCCCAGGACGACCCGCGCCATCGCCAGCAGCGACTCCTCGTACAGGGCGATCTCACCGGCCAAGCGATCGCAGCGCGCAAGCCCGAGATCGAGTCGCTCGTGGCCGAGTTGCTCGACAGCGCCCTCGCCAAGGACTCGATGGAGGTCGTCGAGGAACTCTCCGGTCAGCTGCCGGCCCGCCTGACCTGTCGACTGCTCGGCTACCCGGAGTCGATGTGGCGCGAGCTCAAGAGCTGGAGTGAGAGGTTGATGCGCATCGACATGCGCGAGCGCGATGGTGAGACCTTCACCGACTTCATCGACGCCAACATGGAGTTCGTCCAGGCGCTCATGCCGGTGGCCCGCGAGCGTGCGGGGTGCCCGGCGCACGACCTCATCAGCACCTGGGTCCACGCCAAGATCGACGGCGAGCCGCTGCCCCCGCAGGCGATCGTCCACGAGGTCGGTCTGTTCATCAGCGGTGGCGCCGAGACGACGCGGACCGCGATCAGTCACGGCCTGCGGGCCTTTGCCGACCACCCTGACCAATGGGAGGCGATGGCCGCCGACCCGTCGCTCGTGCCGGGTGCCGTCGAGGAAGTGCTGCGCTGGGTGACCCCGCTGAACAACATGTTCCGTCGTGCCCTCGAGGACGACCACATTGGCGACCAGCCCGTGCGTCGTGGCGACCGCGTCGTCCTGCTGTACCCGTCGGCCAACCGCGACGAGGCCGTGTTCGACGACCCGTTCCGGTTCGACATCCGCCGCAGCCCCAACCCCCAGATCGCGTTCGGGTACGGGACGCACATGTGTGTCGGTGTCAGCGTCGCCCGTGCGTCACTGATCGAGGTCTTCGGTCAGCTTGCGCGCCGGGTGACCGACCTGCGCGTGGTGAGCGAGCCCGACATCGAGCCGAACATCTTCGCCCCGGCCGTGCGCACCTTCGACCTCGCCTTCACCCCCCGCTAACCGCCGGCGCACCCCACCGACCCCACCGATCTCGACGCGTATCGTCCCGGATTCCGGAACCATTCGTACCGAGATCTCGAGCCGCGTCAGATCTCGGTACGTCCTGTCGCGAAAACCGGGACGATCTGCGCCGAGATCGGAGGGGTGGGGGTTGGGGTTGGGTTAGAGGGCGTCGAGTTCGCTGAGGAGGTCGTCGAGGCGATCGAGGGCCGTGGCGAGCTGCTCGTCGGTGTGGGCGAGGCCGACGTTCATCATCCCGCGGGCGGCGATGTAGACGCCGCGCTCGAGCAGACCGAGGAAGAGCAGCTCGTTGATGTCGTTGTTCCGCTTCCAGCCCTCTCGCGGGGTGGTGGGGGCGGTGCGCAGGCCGTGGAGCGACATCATCGAGCCGAAGCCGCTCACGCTCACGGGCGTCGAGTGCCGGGCGCAGAGTGCCGCCACGTTCTCGCGGAAGTCGTTGCCGCGGGCCGTGTGCGCCTCGGCGACGTCGGCGGTGAAGACCTCGCCGAGCACCACGCCGCCAGCGGTCATCGTCGAGACGTTGTTGTTGAACGTGCCGGCGTGGCTGATGGTCTCGGTGCGGCCGCCCTCGGGGCTGGTGTCGTACTGGTCGAGGTACTCGGCCTTGCCGCCGAACGCGCCGAACGAGAAGCCGCCACCGATGTACTTGCCGTAGGTGGTGATGTCGGGCGTGACGCCGAGGAGATCCATCATGCCCTTGCGTCCGTGGCGTGAGGTCATGACCTCGTCGGCGATGAACAGCGCGCCCTTCGCGCGGGCTGCAGCAGCGACGCCGCGCACGAACTCACCGTCGGCCGGCACGCATCCGCCAGAGCCGAGCATCGCCTCCATGATCACGGCGGCGAGCGTCTCACCGTGCTCCTCGATGAGGGCGAGCGTGCCCGGGAGGTCGTTGTACGGGGCGATCACGAACTCGTACGGAGCGTTCCAGGGGGCGGGCCCGCTGGCGAAGTAGAGGACACCACCGTGGTAGCCGCCGAGGAACACGAGGAACTTCTTGCGGCGGGTCGCCATCATCGCCGTGGTGATGGCCATCAGGTTGGCCTCGGTTCCCGAGTTGGTGAAGCGCACCCGGTCGATCTCGAACCGCTCGCACATCAGCTTGGCGAGGCGGGCCTCGGCGGGGTGGATGCCGCCGACGCTGACGTTGGTGTTGAGCGCGGTGGTCACGGCGTCGATCACACGGTGCTCGCTGTGCCCGAGGAGGCCGGCGGTGTAATCGCCGAGGAGGTCGATGTACTCGTGTCCGTCGGCGTCACGCAGCGTCGCACCCGAGCCGGCGACGAAGTTCAGCGGGAACGGCGCGTGGGTGAGCACGGTGCGCGTGTGGCCGCCGGGCATGTACTTGCGGGCCTCGTCGTAGTAGGCGCGGCTGGCCGGGTTGCGGTCGGCGAAGTTCTGGCGGGCACGCGTCACTTGTTCGGTGTACATGAACCGATACTAGGGACGACGCGCCTCGGTGCCCAGTACCAGGAGGACGCCGGCGATGGCCATGGCGCCGCCGACAGCCCCCGCCACGCCGGGTGCATCGCCGAGCACCGCCCAGGCCACCAGCATCGAGCCAGGAGTCACCACGGTGCCCGTACCCATCGCGAAGGTGGCACTGAAGACCGTCATCGCCCGGGTCATCGTGTAGTAGATGAACGCCGAACTGGCGGTGCCCAGCCAGATGACGGCGAGCCACGCCTTCCACGAGATCGAGGAGAACTCGCCGATCGCCGGCAGTTCCACCAGCAGCATGATCACCATCCCGATCACCGTGCCGGGTGTGTTCAGCCACCACGAGTCGTAGCGGTGGGCGATCGCGCGGGTGGAGACGGTTCCCGCCGCCCACATCAGCATCGCCGCGGCGATGGCGAGAGCGCCCCACACCGACGACGACCCACCATCGGTGCCGAGCCCGATGACGATGCAACCAGCAGTGGAGAGCCCGACACCGACGAGGTGACGCGAGGTGAGGCGGTGTTGGAGGAACAGCACCTCGAGCAGGGCGACCGTCACCGGGGTGCAGGCCATCACGACGGTGGCGATCGGCACCGAGACCCGCTCCTGTCCCCACTGGAACAGGATGTGGAAGCCAGCCGAGCCGCTCAGGCCGATGAGCACGATCCGCAGCCGGTGCTCACGCGGGATCGGAGTCCGGCGCCACGGCTGGAGGCCGACGACGAGCATGAACAACAGCGCCGACGCGGTGACACGCCCGAAGGCCACACCCATCGGAGAGAGTTCCTCGAGGCTGATCTTCACCAGCGTGAAGGCGACGCACCCGATCGAGACGTTGAGGGCGAGCAGCACACCCGCGACGGGGCGCGACGCGGGGGCGGGTGCGGAGCCGTGCATCGGGCGTGACGCTAGCGAGCCGGTGCCGCTCGCCCAGTGTTTCTAGGTCCGCAGGACCCAGGTCCGGTAGTTCGGTGCAGGCGGCTGCGTCCGGGAGTCGTTGGTCTCGAAGAACACGTACGAGCTCAGCCACTCCCGCCCGCCGGTCGTCGTCGTGATGATGACCTCGCCGTCGCGACGGAAGCCGAAGTCACCCACGATGGGCTTGACATTGGGTCCACCGGTGCCGTTGATCGTGAGAGTGCGGGCGACCATCCCGTCGAAGGTGGTGAACGTCGCCGTGTTCGGCGCCTGGATGTTCACCTTGCCCTCGGGGATGTAGATGATGTCGGTGATCCAGAAGTGGCGACCACTACCGCCCTGGTCGAGCGTGTCCTTGGCCGACGGCGGTGTGTGCTTGGCGATGCCGGGCGTCGTCGAGGAGAGCGTGGCGCCGTCGATGCGCAGCGAACGTGTCGAACTGGCAGTGTTCGATGCCGAGATCGTCACGGTGAGAGGGGCCGTCAGGGTCCCGCTGCAGGTCAGCGAGACGGCGACCGATTCGAGCGTGGCGGTCGTCGAGGGCTTGACGCTCGCGGAGTTGCAGGTGCCGCCGCCCGATGCCGATGAGACGACAGCGGCCAGCGTGCCGAGGGTGTCGGAGATGGCGCTCTTCACCGTGAGACTCAGGCCGGTCGTCGGGTAGTTGGTGCCGGAGGGTCCGAACCCGCCGAGGGTCAGCGAGGCGGTTCCAGGACCTCCACCCGGTCCGGTAGTTCTGGCCGGAAGGGTGGCCGTTGCCATGTTGCCCGTGTCGGCGTATCCGGTGGCGTCGATGATGCGGCCCTTGTCGGTGTTGCTCCATGAACCCGACGAGACGGTGCCGGAGGCAGAGGTCGGAGTGAGGCTGGCGATCGTGCCGACCTGGTCGGTGGGCGGACCGTAGATCGAGATCGAGGGTGCACCGGTGTCCGGCACGCCGTCGTTGTCGGAGTCCTTGGCGCGGCCGCACAGGTGGAGGCTTCCGTTCACGCCGAGCGAGATCGTCGAGTTCCCGGAGAGCACGATCTGGACACCCTGCTCGCTCAGTTGGCAGCCGAGGGCCGACTCGGTGAACAGCGCCGTGGTCACGGGCGTCGTCGTCGGGACGCCGCCGATGATCTTCTGGGTGATCGAGAGCGCCACGGCATCCATCACGTAGATGCCCGGCTGGAGGTGGACGTAGTCGCAGTCGCCCACGGCGGTCGTCCACGCGGATGAGGTCCAGAGGCCGCCGGCGAGCGTTGCGAGGTCGGTGACTGCGTTGCACGAACCGGTTCCGGCGGAGGGGATCAGCGGGTCGGCGATGGCGTATCCCGGGTCTCCGCTCGGTGTGCCCACGCACTCGGCGTTGTCGAGGGGAAGCCCGTCGACAGTGATCGTGCCGTTGCATGCCTCGGGGCTCACGACCTTGCCTGAGTCGATCGCGATGGTGCCCGCGCCACCGGCGTTCACCCGGCCCGACGAGTAGACGCTGCCCGCGAACGGAATCACGGCCGACGAGTTGAGGAGTACGCCGTCCTTGTCGCCTGCCTTGGGCAGGGTGATGACCGACCACGGAGTCTGCATGTCGGTGACGCGCTCGAACGAGGTCGAGACCTGTGCGCACACGCGTGCGCTCGAGGACGCAGAGTTGACCGTGCCGATGTTCAGGGTGCGGCAGCGGCCGTAGTTCCAGGTGCCGTAACTGGGGTTGCGGACG
>JBEBDM010000139.1:0-5620 GCA_041156905.1 Actinomycetota bacterium
CGCCTGTCGCGGATCAAGGACGTTCGAGCACGCTGACGACCTCGACGTGGTGCGTCTGCGGGAACAGGTCGAGCACCGTCGAACTGACGTGAGTGAAGCCGTGCTCGCCCAGGAGCGAGATGTCCCTCGCTCCGGCCACCGGGTCGCAACTCACCAGCACCAGTCGGCTGACTCCTGTCGCGGCGACGACCGCAGCGGCAGCGCGACCCAGACCGGTACGCGCAGGATCGACGACAGCCACGTCGACAGGGCACGGCACCCACTCCTCGAACGGCGTGCACGAGACCTCGGCACGCGGCACGTTGCGACGGGCGTCCGCGCAGGCCGACGACGAGGCCTCGACGAGCAACACCCGGTCGTACGCCCGACCGACGGTCGCGGAGAAGAGACCCGCGCCGCCGTAGGCATCGAGGAACACGCCACCCCGCGGCCAGCGCGACAGCGCTGCGTCGACGGTGTCGACCAAGAGGGCCGCGGCGGCTGGTCCCGACTGCGAGAAGCTCTCTGGCGACAGTTCGAACTCGACGTCGCCCACGACGAGTCGTCCCGGTGAACGGAGCGTCACCTCGTCGGCGCCTCGGTCGGCGCGTGTCGTGGCGACGAGCGCGGAGAGAGCCGGTTCAGCGACGGGGCAGCCGTCGAGCGCGACCACCCGATGACTCGCCGCCGCACGCAGACCGAGCCGCCCGTCATGGGCCACCGCGAGCCGCATCGTGCTGCGGTAGCCCCATGCGGGTACCGCGCCGCCGAGGACGACCACCGGGTCGGCGAGTCGGCCCGTCCGGACGAGTGCCTCGCGCACGATCTCGACCTTCAGCCGCGCCTGCGCCTCGGGAGCCACGTGGATCCAGTCGCAGCCGCCGCAGCCCGCTGCATGGCCGGCACACCCGGGTTCGACGCGGTCGTCGGATCGCTCGAGGAGGATCTCGGCGATGCCGCGGGCGTAGTCCTTGCGCGACTGCACGAGCCTGACCTGGACACGCTCCCCCGGCAGCGCCCCACGCACGAACACGACCCGTCCGTCGTCGAGCCGGGCCAGCGCATCGCCACCGGCGGCCATCTTCTCGGCTGTGACCACGAGAGGCATGACCCCGAGCCTACGGAGCCACTACCGTGCGGACGTGCCGCGCATCGAGATCGCTCCGTCCGTCCTGCCCGCCGACTTCTCCCGTCTCGGGGAGGAGGTCGCCGCTCTCGAGGCTGCCGGCGTCGATCGCATCCAGTGGGACGTCATGGACGGACAGTTCGTGCCGAACCTGACCTTCGGGCCCGACGTGATCGCGGCAACCCGCCGTCACACGTCACTCCCCTTCGAGGCCCACCTCATGGTGCTCACGCCCGACGCAATGGCTGCCGAGTACGTGAAGGCCGGTTGCGAGCGCCTGATCGTCCACGCCGAGGCCTGCACCCACCTCCACCGCACGCTCGCCAACATCGCCTCACTCGGGGCGAAGGCATCGGTGGCCCTCAACCCGGCCACCCCGGCGAGCGCTGTCGCCCACGTGCTCGACCTCGTCGACATGGTGCTCGTGATGACGGTCAACCCGGGCTTCGGTGGCCAGAAGTACATCGCCACGATGGAGCCCAAGATCCGCGAGGTGCGGGCGATGATCCAGGCCGCCGGGCTCTCCGACCAGGTCGACATCGAGGTCGACGGTGGCATCGGTCCGGAGACCATCGCCCCCGCCGCTGCGGCAGGGGCCAACATCCTCGTCGCCGGGAGTGCTCTCTACCGCGATCCGCTCGGGCTCGAGCACGCCGTCAGCGACCTGCGGGCGCGCGCCGAGGCCGCTTTCCCGCAGAGCTGACGATCGCGACGAAGGCCTGCTTCACCGCCACCACGGCGAGGAGCACGCCGAAGGCCCCCACGAGTGGCCAGAGGATCGCCATGAGCATCTCGCTGCCGTGCCCCGAGAGGGGGCTGAGGACGCCGGTGTCGATCCGTGTGCCGTCGGCGTGGAGCGTCCTGACCGGATCCTCGACGCGGGGACAGTCGACCGACGAATCGTCGAGTCCGACCACGGCGTCACCGCCGAAGGCCGGGGCCGGCTCGGCGACAGCGCTGTAGAGAGCGCCCGACACCTCGTCGGCACCTGCCCCCACGACGTAGCGGCCACCCGGCTCGAGGAACCGGGTCTCGTCGCCGTACCGGACGTCGACGATCGAGCCCGTCGAGCGACCGTCGGCCTCACCGGCGAGGATCCGGTCGATCCGGAACCGGGTGGTCGTGTTGACACTGTCGATGACCGTGCCCTTGAAGACCACCACGGCCGGCGGCGGGACTGCGCACTCCGCCGGCACTGGGACGAGCGGCGGAGGCGCCGCCGCCAGGAGCACGGTGGTCAGGAGCGAGAGCATCGCCCCGTACGGTAGATCAGCGGCCCTCGAAGCGCGGGGCGCGCTTCTCGACGAAGGCCATCATCGCCTCGACCGTGTCCTTCGTGCCGAAGTTGATCGTCTGCGACTGACCCTCGTCGTCGAGCGCTTCCTCGAAGGTCGACTGCATCGCGCTGTCGAGCATCCGCTTGCTCATCGCGAGGGCGATCGGCGGGCCACCAGCGATCCGTCGCGCCCAGTCGTCGACGAAGGCGTCGAGCTCACCGTCGGGGAGCACCCGGTTCACGAGCCCGATCCGGTCGGCCTCGGTGGCGTCGATGATGTCGGCGAGCAGCGCCAGTTCCTTGGCCTTGTGCAGTCCGACTCGTCGCGGCAGGATCCACGACCCTCCGAAGTCGAGGCTCAGACCACGACGGGCGAAGATCTGCGAGAAGCGGGCCGTCTCACCGGCCACGACGAGGTCGCATCCGAGCGCGAGGTTGCACCCAGCGCCCACGGCCACGCCGCGCACCTTGGCGATCGTGGGCTGGGGCAGGCGGTGCAGGGCCAGTGCGACGTCGCCCACGTGGCGCATCGCCGCCAACTGGTGACGCTGACGCCCGCCGGCCGTGAGGTCGGCCCCCGAGCAGAACTCGCCGTTCGAACCGGTGATCACCACGACGCGGTCGGTGTCGCTGTCGGCGATCTCCCGGAAGGTCGCGAGCAGTTCGTCCCACATCGTGGCGTCGATCGCGTTCTTCTTCGCGGGGCGGTCGAGGGTGATCGTGACGATCCCCTCCTGGCGCGTGACTTGCAGGGTCTCCATGCGCGGCGACGATACTGACCCCATGGGCTTCAACCCGCACCGCAAGCGCGTCGCACGCCGCAGCGACATCGTCTTCGTGGCCGCCGCCATGGTGGCCTGCGTCGTCCTCGTCGCCTGGACCCTGTTCGGCTAGGGGTCGGTTGACGGGCTGAGAGGTCAGCCGCGGTCGAGCGGCACGCGCGTCAGGACGACCTCGGTGAGGCGTCGCGGTGCCTCGCCCAGCCAGAACATCGCCGAGAGACGGCGCGGGACCCGGACGTGGCGACGGCCCTTCGCGACGGCGCGGACCGTGCGCCGGGCCAGCATCTCGGGGGACTTCTTCGGGATGAGGTGGAGCCCGTTCATCCGACGCAGCATCGGGGCGAAGTCGTCCTCGTCCTCGAGCGTGTCCCACATGCGTGTGTCCACCGGACCGGGCGCCACGAGGGTCAGCCCGATCGGGGTCTCACGAAGCTCGAGCCGCAGTGCACCCACGAAGTTGTTGAGCCCGGCCTTCGTACCGCTGTAGACGCTGAGACCGGGGAACCCGGCGGTGCCAGCGAGCGAGGAGGTGTAGACCAGCGCACCGCGGCCACGGTGGAGCATCCCCGGGAGAGCCGCCCTGGTGAGGATGAGTGGCGCCTCGAGGTTGAGGCGCACGACGTCGCGGATCACCGACGGGTCCTCGCTCCGGAACCAGTGACTGTTCTCCAGACCCGCGTTGTTCACGAGGACGTCGATCGGGCCAGCCGTCGACTCGACCCGAGGGATCAACTCGTCGACCTCGTGCGGGTCGAGCAGGTCGACGCCGAACGCCGAACCACCGATCTCACCGGCGAGTCGACGCAACGGCTCGAGCGAGCGAGCCGCCACGCTCACGCGTGCACCCGCCTTGGCGAAACGGCGGGCCATGGCCTCGCCGATCCCCCGCGAGGCTCCGGTCACCAGCACGTGCGCGCCCTTGAGTTCCATGGACGCGCACCGTACACCCCTAGAACGCGGCCTCGATCACCGCCAGCTCGTCGCCCACCACGCACGCGACGTCGAACCGGATCGCCCCGAATCGCGGGCGCTCCGCCGACAGCCACTCCATCGCCGTCCGGCGCACGGCTTCCTGCTTGGCCGGCCCCACGGCGGCCGCCGGGCCCCCGAAGCGCGACGTGGCCCTGGCCTTGACCTCGCAGAACACGATCGTGGGGCGACCGCCCCGACCGCGACCCGCCACGACCAGATCGAGTTCGCCCCGCGTTCCGCGCCACTGACGCGCCAACACCACGTAGCCGTGCTGCTCGTACCACTGTGCGGCGAGTTCCTCGCCCTTGTCGCCGAAGGCCTTGGCGGCCCGGGGATCGGTCAGATCTCGGCGGCCGGGAGTTCCTCGACGTTGACGTCCTTGTACGTCAGCACCCTCACCCGCGGCACGAACCGGCTCTTCCGGTACATGTCCCACACCCACGCGTCGGTCAGCTCCAGCTCGATCACGGGCCGCGTCGGGTCGCCGGTCACGGTGACCTTGACGTCGTTGGCCAGATAGAAGCGGCGCTCTGTCTCCACGGCGTAGCGGAACATGCCCGCGACGTCCTGGTACTCCTGCGCGAGGTGGAGTTCCCGCTCGGCCTCGAAGTTCTCGAGATCGTCAGAGCTCAATGTGGGTGCTTCTCACACCGACAGGGAAGGCAACGAGGCTCAGGCCTCGCGCTTCTCCTTGATCTTGGCGGCCTTACCGACGCGGTCACGCACGTAGTACAGCTTGGCACGACGGACGTCGCCCTTCTTCAGGACCTCGATCTTGGTGACCGACGGGGTGTGCACCGGGAAGGTGCGCTCGACGCCGACGCCGTACGAGAGCTTGCGGACCGTGTAGGTCTCCTGCACGCCGCTGCCCTGACGGGCGATGACGTTGCCCTGGAACACCTGGATGCGCTCCTTGTTGCCCTCGACCACCTTCACGTGGACCTTGAGCTCGTCTCCGGGCCCGAAGGCGGGGATGTCGGTGCGGAGGTTCTGCTGGTCGACGATGTCGGAGGGCTTCATGGCTCGGCGTCTTTCGGGTGGGACAAGGGACGGTCAAGGATAGGTGAGCGCGGGGAACTCTTCCAACAGCCGCGACTCGGTTTCCGAGAGCCCGCCGCGGGCCTCGATCAGGTCGGGACGGTGCGCGAGGGTCCGGTGGAGGGCCTGGGCGAGGCGCCAGCGCTCGATCCGGGCGTGGTCACCACCCCTCAGTACCTCGGGCACGGCCCACCCACGGAAGTCGGCAGGACGGGTGTAGTGCGGCTCCTCGAGGAGCCCTGACGGGCCGAACGACTCGTGGACCGGGCTGTCCTGGTTGCCCATCGCCCCGGGGAGGAGGCGGACCACGGCCTCCACCACGAGGCACGCGGCGACCTCTCCCCCGTTCAGGACCACGTCGCCGATGCTCAGTTCGCCGTCGACGAGGTGCTCGCGCACCCGGTGGTCGATCCCCTCGTAGCGCCCGCAGAGTAGGGAGAACCCGGC
>JBEBDM010000140.1:0-5309 GCA_041156905.1 Actinomycetota bacterium
GCCGTGCTGGCCGCGTTCCCTCTCCTCGAGCGGCTGCGCAAGCGCAATACCGACGGCCTCTCTGGCGGAGAGCGCCAGACACTCGCCATCGCCCGTTCGCTGATGGCCAACCCCGATCTCCTCCTGCTCGACGAGGTGTCGCTCGGCCTCGCCCCGATCGTCGTCAAGCAGGTGTACGAGGCGATCCCCGCGATCAAGGCCCAGGGCACGACGATCCTCGTGGTCGAGCAGGACGTCAACCAGGCGCTCTCGGTCTGCGACCGCTTCTACTGCCTGCTCGAGGGTCGCATCTCGCTCTCGGGCACTCCGGCGGGTGTCCCCAAGCACGAGATCACCGAGGCCTACTTCGGGCTCACGACGACGGAGGGCGGCCACTGATGGTCTGGATCAACGCCATCGTGCAGGGCATCCTGCTGGGCGGTCTCTACGCCCTCTTCGCCACCGGACTCTCGCTCGCGTTCGGCGTGATGCGTTTCGTGAACCTGGCGCACGGCGACCTCGCGATCGCCGCGGCGTTCATGTCGTTCTCGCTCCAGCGCACGTTCGACATGAACCCGTTGGTCTCGCTGCTCGTCGTGCTGCCCGGAGCGTTCATCGTCGGGTACCTGCTCCAGCGCGTCGTGTTCGACCGCGTGGTCGGAGTCGACCCGGCCTTCCAGATCGTGGCGACCTTCGGTCTCTCGATGGTCGTGCAGAACCTGATCTACGAGAAGTACACCGCCGACACCCAGGGTCTCGACGCGGGGTCGCTCGACGCGGCGGGTTTCGCCGTCAACGACTCGATCTCGATCGGCTGGATCCCGCTCATCACGCTGCTCGCTGCGGTGGTGGTGCTCTCGGGTCTCGCCCTGTTCATGAAGCGCACCCGCACGGGCCGCGCCTTCCGTGCGACCTCCGACGATGCGGATGCCGCTCGGCTGATGGGCATCGACGTCCGGCGCATCTGGGCCGTCGCGATGGCCCTCGCCGTCGCGACCGTGACCCTCGCCGGTGTGCTGTTCGGCATCAAGTCGTCGTTCGATCCCTTCGTCGGGCCGGCCCGTCTGATCTACGGCTTCGAGGCCGTCATCATCGGTGGTCTCGGTTCGCTGTGGGGCACCCTCGTCGGCGGCATCATCCTCGGTGTCGCCCAGGGCCTCGGTCGGCAGATGAATCCGCAGTGGGGTGAGCTGGCCGGGCATGCGGTGTTCCTCGCCGTGCTCGCCGTCAGACCGACCGGCCTGTTCGGGAAGGGGCAGTTGCGATGAGCACGTTCAAGGTGGCCCGTGGCTCGACAGCGAGCCGTGTGTTCGCGGTGACGCTGCTGGCGGCCACGGTCGTGATGGCGACGATGCCGTCGTGGGCCGAGGGCGGCACGCAGCGCAAGATGGTCGAGCTGTTCACGCTGATCTCGATGGCGCAGATGTGGAACCTGCTCGCTGGGTTCGCCGGCGTGGTCTCGGTCGGTCAGCAGGCCTTCATCGGATTGGGCGCGTACTCGATGGTGGCGCTGGTGAACGTGCACGGCCAGAACGTGTATGCCGCGATCCCGATGAGCGCCGTGCTCACGGCGATCTTCTCGATCCCGATCGCCCTGATCGCCTTCCGGCTGCGTGGGAGTTACTTCGCGATCGGCACGTGGGTGCTCGCCGACGTCGTGAGCCTGATCATGCAGCAGCAGAACTCGCTCGGCGCCGGCAACGGCATCTCGATCAAGGTGTCGGGCGACGCACTCGAGCGTCTCAAGATCATCTACTGGCTGGCACTCGGCCTCGCCATCGGAGCGATCGTCCTGACGTACGCCGTACTGCGTTCGCGCCTCGGTCTGCAGATGCAGGCGATCCGCGACAACGAGGGCGGCGCCAAGGGGCTCGGGGCGAACGTCTACCGGACGCGCTTCGTGGCCTGGGTGATCGCTGCGTTCTGGATCGGCCTGACCGGCGCCGTGTTCTATCTCGCCAACCTGCGCGTGCAGCCGAAGGACTCCTTCAGCGTCGTCAACTGGACGGCGCCGATCGTGGTCATCGTGGTGATCGGCGGGATCGGGACCATCGAGGGACCGATCATCGGTGCGTTGCTCTACTACTTCATGCGCGACTACTTCAAGGACTACGAGACCTGGTACCTGATCGGTAGCGGTGTGGCGGCGATCCTGGCGGCGCTCTACATGCAGCCCGGCATCTGGGGCTATGTCCGTCGTCGCTGGGGCATCGACCTGTTCCCGATCCGCCGTCGTCTCGTTCGAGCGGAGGAGTGACGATGCAGGTCACCCGATTCAGCGAGGCTCATCCCTACGACGCACCCGGTCACTCCGGTGTCACGGCGTTGCGACTCCAGGGCGGCGATGTCAGTGCGTGCGCGACCTTCTCGGTCGCGATGTCGCACCTGCTGCCGGGCGGCGGTGCCGAGCATTCGGCCTCTCCGCTCGAGCGGGTCTACGTCGTGATCGCTGGCGAGGCGACGGTGATCACCGACTCGCAGGAGGTCACCCTGGGTGTCGGCGATTCGTGCCACATCCCCGGTGGGGAGGCCCGCACGTTGGTTAACCGCGCCAACAGCGTCTGCACGATCGTGGTCATCGTCCAGTCCTGACGACACCCGGCTCGACCGATGGTCGTGTCCGGCCGCTGGTGTCCAGCATGAAGCGCCGTCAGCCGACGGGCTTGCCGTACATCTCGCGCAGCGGATCGCTGATCAGCTCGAGGCGCTCGCCGTCGGGGCCGCGGAAGTAGAGCGACGAGCCGTCGACGTGCGCGTACTCGATACCGGCCGCGTCGAGTCGGGCGCGGGCCTGCTCCCAGTGGTCGCGCTCGATCGAGATGGCGAGGTGGTGGTGGCCGCCGAACACCTCGGCGTACGGGCCGATCTCCACGCCGGGGAGGTCGAAGTAGGCGAGCGTGTTGCCGTGACCGATGTCGAAGAAGAAGTGCGTCGAGCCCTCGTAGTCGCGGTTCTCGAAGATCTCGATCAGCGGGAAGCCGAGCAGGCCGTCGTAGAACTCGACCGTGCGCTCGACGTCGCTGCAGATGAGGGCGACATGATGCACGCCACGTGCAGTCGACGCGGGTCGCTCGGCCCGTGGACGGAGATGTCGGGCAGCGATCTCGTCGCGTCGCTGTGTCAGTTCGCTACGCCTCGGCTCGCCGACACCGTGTCCCATCCCCGCATCATGCCAAACCCCACCGATCTCGGCGCAGTGCGTCCCGGAATCCGGGACTATCTGCGCCGAGATCGGAGGGGTCAGGGGGTGGCGAGGTCGGAGATGGTGGGCCAGAGGGCGTCGCTGTCGAAGCCGATCGCCCAGAGCGACACACCGCCGAGGCGTTCCTCGCGTGCGATGTCGATGCGGGAGCGCACTCCCTGCTCATCGACCCAGTGGACCTCGCGACTCTGCACGCACGACACGCCGCCATCCTCGACCGTGAGCTGGTAGACGAACCAGCTCTCGCCGGTGACCACGTCGTGGGTCGGCACCGCACCACGCCGTGCGGCGACGGCGAGCGCGGAGTCCTGTGTCACGGGGACCGTTCCCTGGGCGCTGTCGGGGCAGGTGCCGCTGGTCGCCACCACCCAGTTGCGGCCATAGGTCGGGATGCCGAGCACCACCTTCGACCTGTCGCCGACGAGGGCGACCATTCCCTTGGCGACCTCGCGTACCCACGTGAGCGGGGCGATGGGACCTGCGGCCGAGGTGGAGTAGTCGTAGGCCATCACGCGGATCGTGTCGACGTGCGGGGCGATCGCTGCTGGGTCGTACACCCAGGCTCCGGTCTGGGGTGACGACTCGGGGTAGACGGGAGGAATGGTCACGACGAGTCGCTTCCCGCGTGCGTGCAGTTCGGCACCGAGTTCGGTGACGAAGGCGACCCAGTTCGGTCGGGTGGCCTCCCACGTGTCGCGGCCGTCGCTCCACGCGAAGGTCTCGTAGTCGAGGTCGAGTCCGTCGTGCCCACCGTCGGTGACGAGTGCGACGAGGGTGCGCACGTGGTTGGCGCGTCGTGCCGGATCGGCGAGGACGGCCTCCATCCCCCCGGCACCCATCTCGTCGACGACCGATGGGATGACGAGCGCACCCGACGCGCGGAGCGTCTCGGACATCGGGACGATGTCGTCGGGCTCGAGGGTGCCCGACAAGCCGACCTTCTGCGCCCCACGGGCCGAGTACCAGAACGGCGAGAGTTCGCGCATCAGTGGTCCGTGGTTCTGCACGGTCGGCAGGGCGTCGTCGAGCGTCCAGTAGGGCACCCATCCGCTCACCGGCACGGTTGCGAGCGGCTGCGGGGGAGCCTCGGCTCGGGTCACCCACCACCCGCCGCCGGCGAGGGCGGCGATGGCGAGAGTGAGTGCGGCGAGTCGTCGGCGCGCAGGAGGGGTCCGGCGGTGTTCGATCCCGAGCAGGGCGAGGTCGACCTCGACGAGCGAGTCGAACCGCTCGTAGCCATCGCCGGGTGGGATGTCGACGACGTTCGGGACGGCCAGTGTCCGGCATCCTGCGGCGACGGCACTGCGCACACCCGTCGGGGAGTCCTCGATTGCGACGCAGTCGCGTGCATCGACACCGAGAGCCGCTGCGGCCGCGAGGTACGGCTCGGGGTGTGGCTTGCCCTTGCTGACCACGTCGCCCGTCACGATCGTGGTGAACGTCCCGGGCGGCAGGATGTCGACCACCGCCAGCGCGAAGCGACGCCAACTCATCGTGACGAGTGCCGTGGGGATTCCTTCGCGCTGCAGGTCGGCGAGCAACTCGCGAGCACCGGGGCGCCACGGCACGCGCTCGGCGATCCGGGCGATCACGCCGTCGAGAAGACGGTTGACGATGTCGTCGATCGGGAGGTCGACGCCGCCCCTGTCGCGGAGGATCGCTGCCGAGTCACGCAGGTCGAGGCCCACCAGCGAGTGGGCCTTCTCGTCGCTCCAGTGCCCGCCGAACTCGGCGACGAGCTCGTACTCGGTGGCGATCCAGTACGGCTCGGTGTCGACGATCGTGCCGTCCATGTCCCAGAGGACGGCAGCGGGCGGATGCGCCCGGTGGCGCCGTGCAGGAGCGGACATCGTGCGTCTGACCCTAGTGGTCGGGTCCGTGTCGGTGCGGGCGGCTCAGAGGGTGAGTGCGGCGCGTCGGCCCTCGAGCACGGCCTCGAGCACGGTGCGCGGCGCCACGCAGTCGCCGGCCTGTGCGACAGCACCCGGGATCGGCTCGGCGGGAAGACGGAAACCACAGTCGACGACAGCACCACACGCGACGTCACGGCGCTCGCCGCTGAACCTGTCCTGCAGCACGACGTGACCGGGGTGCACCTCGCGGAGCAGCGAGCGTCGTTCGACCCGGA
>JBEBDM010000141.1:0-5763 GCA_041156905.1 Actinomycetota bacterium
ATGTCCGCCGATCGATGGAGGCCAGTTCCGCAAACTTGGGACATCGAAACTGACAGGATGACCTGATCAGGCTTACCGACGACCAGATCGAACGTCAGCCGCGCTTCAGGTCGGTGACCAGGCCCTCGCTGGCCTCCACCAACTTGTGCGGCTCGATGCCGAACACGTCGTGCCAGGTGCCAGCTGCCGCCCACACCTCGTCGTACTGCAGCAGGTCGGGATCGATGAACACTCGTAGGTGCGTCGCATGACCGAACGGCGGCACGCCACCGATCGGGAAGCCGGTCGCCTCACGCACCATGTCGGCGTCGACTCGCGCGCACTTCAGGCCTCCTGCGGCGCCTGCGAGCTTCTTCTCGTCGAGTTGGTTGGCACCGCTCACGTAGGCCAGCACCAGTTCGCCGTCGACACCGAAGATCAGACTCTTGACGATCTGACCGACCTCGACGCCGATCGCGTTCGCTGCGTCGACGGCCGTCTTGGTCCCGTCCGGGAACGATCGGACCTCGATCGACAGACCCTTGGAGGCTGCGGCATCGAGGACCCTCTGGACGTTGCGATGGACTCCGGACATGGACCACAGAATGGCACAGCAGCGGCGACCCGTCCCCGGTCAGGCAGTCCGCCGCGCGCCCAGCACACCACTGCCACACAACCGAAGCCTGATCTACGGAAAATGTTCGGCTCCGCGTTGCACGCCCCTCTGGCCTCCTCTACTCTCGATCTCGAAGGGGAGTATCCCTCCGCATTCGAGTCGTCATCACGGCGCTAGCGCCCGGCTCGAGTGGGTCCTCCAGGGCCGGGAAAGACCTTCGGAACGAACACCGTCCGTCCCGAACGTCTGGAGTCCCATGTCGCCCTCGCCCACCATCAGCCCGATCGCTCTCGAGTCGGCGCACCGCCACCCGGCGACCGAGGTCGCTGGCTCGCTCGACGTCGACCCGCACCACGGGCTGCCGCACGAGGAAGCCGATCGACGCCTCGGCCACCACGGACACAACCAGCTCGAGGCCGCAGCGCGTATCCCGGCGTGGAAGAGGTTCCTCGGACAGTTCAAGGACCTCCTCATCCTCATCCTGCTCGGCGCCGCGCTGGTCGCCTTCCTGGTCTCCGGCGAACTCAAGACCCCGCTCGTCGTGCTCTTCGTGGTCCTCCTCAACGCCACGATCGGGTTCATCCAGGAGAACCGGGCGGAGAAGTCTCTCGAGGCCCTCAAGGGCATGCTCGTGCCGCACACACGTGTCCGTCGTGGCGGATCGGTGCACCAGGTCGACACGTCCCACGTCGTGCCCGGCGACATCGTGCTCGTCGAGGCGGGCGACCGCATCCCCGCCGACGGCCGCATCCTCCACGCCACCAACCTCGAGGTCCAGGAAGCCGCACTCACCGGCGAGAGCCAGCCGAGCACCAAGCACTCCGACCCCGTCGACCGCGACAACGTGCCGCTCGGCGACCGCACGGGCATGGCGTACATGAACACCACCGTCACCCGCGGTCGTGCGGAGATCGTCGTGACCGCCACTGGCATGCGCACCGAGATCGGCCGCATCGCCGGCTTGCTGAGGTCCACCGACACCGAGCGGACCCCGCTGCAGAAGCAACTCGACGGCCTGGCCCACAGCCTCGCCAAGCTGGCCGCTGTCATCGTCGCCGCCGTGTTCGTGATCGGCCTCGTGCGTGGCCAGCCCGTCAGCGACCTGATCCTCACGGCGGTCGCCCTCGCCGTCGCTGCGATTCCCGAAGGCCTCCCGGCCGTCACCGTCGTGACACTCGCCCTCGGTGTGGCGTCGATGGCGAAGCGCAACGCGATCGTGAAGCGCCTCGCCTCCGTCGAGACGCTCGGCTGCACCAGCGTGATCTGCAGCGACAAGACCGGCACGCTCACCCTTAACGAGATGACAGCCGTCGAACTCGTGTCGCAGCTGCGTCAGCACGTCGTCACCGGCTCGGGATACGAGCCCGTCGGGACGATCGAGCACGTTGGCGGCGACCTCCCGGTGTCGATGGACGCCGCCCTCACGGCGATGACGCTCTGCAACGACGCGGTGCTCAACCGCGACGGCAACACCTGGACGATGGTGGGCGACCCCACGGAGGGTGCGCTCGTGGTGCTCGCCGCCAAGGGTGGACTCGACGTCGACGACCTGCGCGCCCGCTACCCGCGGCTCGCCGAGGTGCCGTTCGACTCCGCGAACAAGTTCATGGCCACCGCCCACCAGATGGTCACCGACTCCGGCGACACCGTGGTCCGCCTCATGGCCAAGGGTGCCCCCGACGTGCTCCTCGCCAGGTCGGCCAAGGTGATCGGCCCCTCGGGTGCCGCCGAGCCCGTCGCCGACCATCACGAGGAGCTCCTCGCCCACAACGCCCGCCTCGGCGGACAGGGGCTGCGCGTCCTCGCCGTCGCGCACCGTGATCTACCGCTCGACGCGTGGGAGTCGCTGGTCGCCGGAGAAGACGGCAGCGTCGATCTCATCCGACTCGTCGACGGTCTCACGCTCCTCGCCCTCATCGGCATCGTCGATCCCCCGAGACCTGAGGCCCGCGATGCCATCGCCGAAGCCCACGCCGCCGGCATCGACGTGAAGATGATCACGGGCGACCACGCAGCAACGGCTGCGGCGATCGGCGCCCAGCTCGGACTCAAGGGCGCTGCCGTGACCGGTGCCGACGTCGACGCCATGAGCGACGAGGAACTCGACGCACGTGTCGATGCCATCACCGTGTTCGCCCGTGTGTCGCCCGAGCACAAGATCCGTCTTGTTGCTGCCCTTCAGAAGCGACGCAACGTCGTCGCCATGACGGGCGACGGCGTGAACGACGCTCCCGCGCTGAAGAAGGCCGACATGGGCATTGCGATGGGGATCACCGGGACGGAGGTCAGCAAGGAGGCCGCCACGATGGTGCTCACCGACGACAACTTCGCCACCATCGTCAACACCGTCGAACGCGGCCGCACGATCTACGCCAACATCGTGAAGTTCGTGCGCTTCCAGCTGAGCACGACGCTCGGTTTCGCTCTCCTCTTCCTGCTCGCGGCAGCGTTCGGGATCGCTGGAGGTAAGCCGTTCACGGCCATCGCCATCCTGTGGGTCAACATCATCATGGACGGCCCGCCGGCCATGGCCCTCGGTGTCGACCCGGCTGCTAACGACGTCATGGCCCATCGACCCCGACCCGTCGACGAGCGGATCCTCACCCGTTCCCGCTGGTCCGCCGTGGTCACTGCCGCCGTCACGATGGCACTCGGCACCCTCGCCGTCCTCGAGTGGGCGCCCGAATCGGTCGCCGTCACGATGGCCTTCAACACCTTCGTGCTGTTCCAGTTCTTCAACATCCTGAACGCCCGCCACGACACCCAGACCGTCTTCCACCGCGACACGCTCACCAACCGCTGGCTGTGGATCTCGCTCGGAGCGGTCATCCTCCTCCAGGTCGGTGTCACCCATCTCGGCCCACTCCAGCGGCTGTTCGACACCACCTCCATCAGCCTCGGCCAGTGGCTCGTGGCGGCCCTCGTGGCCAGCTCGGTGCTCTGGATCGAGGAGATCCGCAAGCTCATCGCCCGTACCCGAGAGGACTCCCTGTGAACTGCCCCACCTGCCCCTCATCCACCCTCGTGATGGCCGACCGCGCCGGGATCGAGATCGACTACTGCCCCACGTGTCGAGGCGTCTGGCTCGACAGAGGTGAGCTCGACAAGATCATCGAGCGCAGTGCCGCCCCGACCGCTGTCTCCCGGAGCGACCGACACGACGACCGCGACGACCACCGCTCGTACGAGAAGCCCTACAAGAAGAAGAAGTCGTCGATCCTCGGCGAGATCTTCGACTTCTGACCCTCTCCCACCCCAAGGAGATCCACGATGTTCAAGAACACCCTCAAGACCACCGTCCTTCTTGCCGGTCTCGGCGGCCTGATCGTCGCCATTGCCGGCCTGCTCGGTGGTGGCAGCAGCGCCTCTCTCACCATCGGCCTCGGCATCGCCTTCGTGATGGTCGGTGGCTCGTACTGGTTCAGCGACCGGCTCGCCCTGTCGTCGGCCAAGGCACGCGTCATCGAACGCCACGAGGCTCCCGAGTTCTACGACATGGTGGCGTCGCTGGCACAGCGTGCCGGCATGCCGATGCCCCGTGTCGCCGTCTCGCCGAGCGAGCAGCCCAACGCCTTCGCCACCGGGCGAGGCCCCAACCACGCCGTCGTGTGCGCCACCAGTGGCCTGCTCCAGTCGATGCCCCGCCACGAACTCGAGGGCGTCATGGCCCACGAGCTCATGCACGTGAAGCACCGCGACATCCTCATCGGCTCGGTGGCGGCCGCCATCGCCACGGCGATCTCCTACATCGCCCAGATGGCGATGTTCGCATCGATGTTCGCCGGTGGCCGCGACGACGAGGACCGGCCGAACCCGATCGCGATGCTGCTCATGTCGCTCCTGGCGCCCATCGCTGCATCGCTGATCCAGATGGCGATCAGTCGGTCGCGTGAGTTCGAGGCCGACCGCGGCGCGGCCGAACTGCTGGGCACCGGCGCTCCGTTGGCCGACGCCCTCGAGCGGATCGAGGTGCTCGCCGCCCGTCGTCCGATGATGGTCGCCCCAGCGCAGGCCCAGGCGTACATCCACAACCCGCTCGCCGAGCTCCGCGGCCGTCAGGCCGGAATGGCTCGCCTCTTCAGCACGCACCCTGCCACCGACGAGCGGATCGCCCGCCTCCGCGGCATGCGGTTCTGATCAACCCTCCCTGTTCACCCGAACAGGGGTCGACCGGCCATCCGTCTCTCGGAGCAACTGCTCAGAGAGCGAAGAGATCGTCGTAGGCGCTCTTGCCCGCCGGCGCCTCGGCGATCTCGGCCGGATCGACGAACGCCTCGTACCCGTCACGCTCGAGCTGGTCGGCGAGCTCGGGGCCACCGGAGGCCACGATGCGGCCCTTGACCAGGATGTGCACGTGGTCGGGGTGGAGCTCCTCGAGCAGACGGTTGTAGTGGGTGATCGCGATCACGCCGAGACCGTGCTCGTTGGTCGCTGCCTCCACGCGGCGTGAGCAGTCGCGCAGGGCGTCGATGTCGAGGCCCGAGTCGAGCTCGTCGAGGATCGCGAAGCGCGGCTGCAGGACGGCCAGCTGGAGCGTCTCGTTGCGCTTCTTCTCGCCACCAGAGAGGTCGACGTTCATCGAGCGGTCGAGCAGGCGATCAGCGAAGCCGATGCGGCTGGCCTCGTCCTCGACGAGGGCGGCGAGTCCGTCGACCGACGCACCTCGGGCCACCATCGCCTCACCGAGCATGTCGAGGAGCTGGACACCGGGAACCTCGGTCGGGTACTGCATCACGAGATGCATCCCGGCCTGGGCCCGCTGCCACGTCGGCATGCCGAGCAGGTCGACGCCGTCGAGCAACACCTGACCGGCGTGGACCTCGTAGCCCGGCTTGCCCATCACGACAGCCGAGAACGTGCTCTTGCCGGCACCGTTCGGGCCCATGATCGCGTGCACCTCACCCGAGCGGACGGTGAGGTCGATCCCGTTGAGGATCTGGCGACCGGCGACGGAGGCCACGAGGCCCTTGATCTCGAGCGTGCTCATCGTGCTGCCTCCGTGTCGACGAGGACCTGACCGTTCTCGACGCGGGCCACGTACACCGGCACCGGCTGGGTGGCCGGCAGCGTGTCGGGGTGGCCGGTCTCGAGGCTGAAGGCGCTGCCGTGACGGACGCACTCGATCTGCTTCTCGTCGCACCACACGAGTCCGTCGCTGAGCGAGACGT
>JBEBDM010000142.1:0-13070 GCA_041156905.1 Actinomycetota bacterium
GAGGAACTCCCCGAGATCGAAGGGTTTGGTGATGAAGCGGGTCGCCCCGAGGTCGCGGGCCTGGCGCGTCGACTCCTCCGTGGCGTCGGCCGACAGCATGTACACCGGGACCTCCGCGAGGCGGGCGTCGGTCCTCACGGAGCGGAGGACGTCGAGGCCGGAGCCGTCCGGCAGGTTGAGGTCGAGCAGGACGAGCGACGGTGACTCGACGGCGAGTAGACGCAGTGCGTCGGCGACCGTGGGCGCCACGAGCAGGCGCCGGCCGGGGAGCAGGCCGATCACGCTCTCGACCAGAGCGGCGTTGAGCGGCTCGTCCTCGACGTACACGATGAGATGGCCCTCGGCCGTCGGGCGGGTCGCGCCGTCCGTGGCGTCGGCTCCGGAGGACGTCGTCACGCCCGCCGAGCGGAGGTGGAGCGTGAAGGTCGCCCCATGGCGGGGAGGGCTCGTCACGACGATGCGACCGTTCATCGCACGCATCAGGGCCTCGGCGATCGAGAGCCCGAGGCCGACACCGGGAACTCCTGCCGAGTTCTCGAGGCGCTCGAACGGTGAGAACACCGACTGGAGTCGATCGGAGGGGATACCCGGCCCCTCGTCGGACACCGAGCAGGTCACCTCGTCGATCTTCTCCGCCGCCGAGATGCGCACCGTCGAGTCGGCGCCGCCGTACTTGATGGCGTTGCTCAGGAGGTTGACCAGCACCTGCACGAGGTGGCGACGGTCGGCCCGGACGGCGATCCGGTCGACGGTCGTCTCGATCCGCACTCGTCCGTCGGACGCGGCTGCGGTCACGAGGGCCACGGCGTCGGCCACCACCTCGGCGAGGTCGACCTCGTCGAGTGTCGGGGAGAGGACGGCGGCCTCGGCCCTGGAGTAGTCGAGCAGCTCCTGCACGAGCGCGTTGAGGTGCGAGCTCGCCGAGACGATGTGTCCGGCCATCTGCTGAAGGTCGTCATCAGACAGACGGGCCTGCAGCAATTGTGCGAATCCGGCGATCGTGTTCAGCGGTGTCCGCAGCTCGTGACCGACCCACGACAGGAACTTCGACTTGGTCTGGTCAGACTGCTCGGCGTGCTGGAGGGCTGCATCCTTTGCCTCCATGAGTGCGTGCAGATCCGTGCGATCGGTGACAGCGGCGACAGCGCCGACGAACATCCCGTCACGCTCGACAGGGCTCGCATGCATCTGCACGTGTGCTGTCGTGCCGTCACTACGGAGGAGTCGTGCGTCGTAACTGTCGCTGTGTCCACGTTGGCGGCGTTCGAACTGCTGGGTCACCTGCAGTCGGTCATCGGGGTGGAAGAAATCGGTGAACGGCCGACCGATCATCGCCTCCGGACGCAGACGCAGGATGTTCGCAATCGCACGGTTGGCGAACACAGTGACACCGTCGCGATCGATACCCCAGATGCCCTCGTTCAGGCCGGCGACGACCTGGCTCAGGTCGACACCGTCGAACCCCGTCCCAGCCGACAACGGCCCGAGTCCGTCGCTCGCGTCGTCCACGCCATTGACTGTATCCGACGGCGTAGGCTCGCAGCGATGGGAGATGTGCGGATCGTGGAGGGGCCCGCGGGGCCACGCGTCCTCATCGACAGTGCTGCCCTCGCTCAGGCCGTTTACGTCTACGATCCGGTCCTCGACGCGGCGGGTTCGGTCGTCGATCTCGAGATCGTGTCGATGAACGGTGCAGCACGTCACATTCCTCTGTCCGAGGAGGTCGTCGTCGGTCGCCGAGTGTCGGACGTCTTCGTCGACGTGGAGGCTGCACTCGTCGCGGCGAAAATCGTCTGGGCCGGGGGACGGGCACCGACCTACGGGATCGAGCGTCGCGGTCTGGTCAACAACGAGCCCGTCGTCGTGTACTACGAGGTATCGACGTTCCGTGCGGATGATCGCATCGTCCAGATCTCCGTCGACCACACCGTCGTCAACCAACTCGTCAGCGCGGACGACCGATTCCGGACGATGGCCGACGAGAGCAGCGAGGCGTTGATCCTGCTGACGGAAGGACCGGAGAGCGGTGGGTTCGTTCCCGTCTACGCGAACGCGCTGGCGCTGCGAGCGGTTCCCCAACTGCGGATCGGGCGCCCGGTGCCGCCGCAACTCGGCGCCGTCCTCACTCCGTTGCTCGCCGACCTGAAGCGTGACGGACGCGCCCGCACCGTCGTGCGCCCCAGGATCCTTGCGCGTCGCGCCGACTACGAACTGACCCTTCTCCGGTTGAGCGATGGGCAGATCTTCCTGATCGGGCGGGAGATGGTGGAAGAGGAGAACGCCCGCCGCGAGCTCGAGCGTGTCGACCGGCTGCTCGATGCCGTCGGTCAGGGCTCGTTCGGTGCCATCCACGTGCTCGAGCCAGTGGTCTCCGATGGCATCCTCGTGGATCTCGCTCGGCTGTGGACTTCGCAGGGGACGGTCGGTGACGAGACGGTGGCACTCGGTCTCGACGACGTGTTCTCTCCCGAGGTTCTCCTCGAGATGGTGACATCGCTGCGCGACTCGAGCGACACACGCCGTCACGGCTGGGTCACTGTCCCGGGTTCCGATCCGCTCCGCAGCGTCGAGTACACGATGGTGAAGGCCGGCGACCGACTCGTGCTCGAGTTCGTCGAGCGCACTGCCGAGCTCGAGGCACGCACGGCACTCGCCGAGGTGTCGGCGGCGGTCGACGTTCAGCGGGCGTTCCTGAGTCGTGTGAGTCACGAACTCCGATCGCCGCTGAACATCATCCACGGCTACGGCCAGTTGTTGCGTCGCATGTCGTTGCCACCCGTGGCTGGTGAACACCTCGCACGGATCGAGGACGGTGTCGAGCGGCTCGTCCGGATCGTCGACGACCTGATCGTCCTCGGCCAGCTCGACCAGGGCCTGGTGCGGTTCGAGAGGACGTCGACCCCGCTCGCCGAGGTACTCCGACTGGTGGGAGAGCGACTCGACCACGACGCCGCGGTCCTGCCGACAGCGGTGACGCTCGAGACCGAGGCCAGCGAGATGCGA
Organism: Actinomycetota bacterium; assembly: GCA_041156905.1. Classification (GTDB taxonomy): domain Bacteria; phylum Actinomycetota; class Acidimicrobiia; order Acidimicrobiales; family Ilumatobacteraceae; genus UBA668. The sequence continues at coordinate 3,004 of JBEBDM010000142.1, forward strand.
CAGACCGTCGAGACCGACGCCGTTCGTTTCGCCGAGGTCGTGCGACTGCTGATCGAGGGCTCGTCGGCTGCGGTTCCCGGCGTGGCGCTCTCGGTCGCCCCGTTCGTCCGGGGGACCTCCCGTGGTGTCGCCGTGAGTGCTGCCGCACCAGCGCCGGCCCTCGACCGGCTGTGGAGCGAGGTGGTCGACGGGGGAGTGATGCCGGGCGCAGGCCTGCGTCTCGCCGTGGCGCGTGAACTCTCCCGTTCGCTCGCGATCCGCTGGGAGCGACGCGATCCGCAGGCCGGCGACTCGATGAGACTCGTGCTGCTCGCGCCCGTCACTCCCGTCGCGCCCTGAGGTCCGTAGTCTCGGGGTCATGTCGGGACTCGATCGCATCTGGAACGGCTGGCGCTCGCAGTACGTGAACGGCCTTGGTGACGGCGCGGCCGAACCGGGCAGCGTGTTCACACGGATCCTGCAGTCGGGCCTGAGCGACGACGAGACCCACGTGCTGTGGCGCGGACATTCGTCGTTCGCGTTGCTGAACGCGTTCCCCTACACGTCAGGGCATCTCATGGTGCTGCCGTACCGCGAGGTCGCGTCCCTCGAGGAACTGACCGAGGTGGAGGCCGGTGAGATCTGGCCGGCCGTGACCGCCGCCGTGCGTGCAGTGAAGGCGGCCTACGCGCCGGGCGGGGTGAACGTCGGGATCAACCTCGGTCGCGCTGCGGGTGGGAGTGTGAGCGAGCACCTCCACGTCCACGTGGTGCCGCGCTGGAACGGCGACGGCAACTTCATGACGTCGGTGGCCGAGGCGCGCACACTCCCGGAGCCGCTCTCGGTCTCGGCCGCCAAACTGCGGGCGGCGTGGCCCGTCTGAGAGACTGCGGCCATGCGCGCTGTCGTCCTGCACTCCTATGGTGGTCCTGAGGTCCTCTCGATCGAGGAGGTCGCCGATCCGCGACCGGGCCCCGACGAGGTGGTGGTGCAGGTCGCGGCCACGGCACTGAACCGCGCCGATCTCCTCCAGCGTCGCGGTTTCTACCCCGACCCGACGGGTCGCACCCCGGAGATCCCCGGGTTGGAGTTCTCCGGCACGGTGATCGAGGTCGGTGAGCGTGTCGCGGCCTGGAAGGTCGGCGACCGTGTGATGGGCATCGAGTCGGGTGGCTGTTACGCCGAGCGCGTCGTGACCCATGAGCGGCAACTCCTTCCGGTGCCGAGCACGATCGATCTCGTCGACGCGGCCGCGATCCCGGAGGTCTTCCTGACCGCATGGGACGCTCTCGTCCTGCAGGGTGGTCTGACCAGCGGCAGGTGGGCGCTGGTGCATGCGGGTGCGAGCGGAGTGGGAACCGCAGCGATCCAGCTCTGCAGTGCGATCGGTGCTCGCATCGCCGTGACCTGTTCGGCGGGCAAGGCTGCGGTGTGTCGCGACCTCGGTGCCGACCTCGTCCTCGAACGCTCGCCGCACGACTGGCTGGCGGATGCGCAGGCCGCAGTGCCACAGGGATTCGACGTGGTGCTCGACGTGATCGGCGGTGACGAGATCGATCGCAACCTGCGGGCGGTCGCACTGCGTGGAACGATCGTGCAGGTGGGCCTGATGGCAGGTGGTCGCGCCCAGGTCGATGCTGGTCTGCTTCTCGCCCGACGGAGTCGGTGGATCGGCACCACCCTGCGCACGCGTCCCCTCGAGGAGAAGGCCGTCGTGAGTCGTCGCTTCGCCGCTGAGGTACTGCCGATGTTCGAGTCGGGTCGTCTACGCCCGGTGATCGACTCGCGTTACGCCTTCACCGATGTCGCCGAGGCCCACGGTGTGATGGAGTCGAATGCCAACGCCGGGAAGATCCTGCTGGTCCTCTGAGCGCCGCGCCCTCGACGGCAGCGATGCACTGACGGACGTCCTCAGGCGACGGTGACGCGGATGGTGTGCCACCCCGTGGCGCCATCTGGAGCGACGGGAGTGCGCTCCTCGGTCTGGGTCTCCCCGTCACCGTCGGTGGCGCGCACCCTGATCTCGTGGTCGCCCGGCGTTGCGTCCCATTCGACGACCCACTGGCGCCATGCATCGACGCTGACGTCGGTGCCGAGACGCGCCTCACGCCATTCGCCACCGTCGACACTCACCTCGACACGATCGATGCCGCGGTGCTGTGCCCACGCGACACCGGCGATGGCCTGCGGGCCCGCGGTGATCTCGGCACCCGGCCGGGGAACGTCGATGCGCGACTGGGTCTTCACGGGAGCGAGACGGGCCCAGCCGCGAGGGAGCCAGTAGCCCTCGCGGTCCCAGGTCGTGAGCTCGATGCTCTCCAGCCACTTCGTGGCACTCACGTAGCCGTAGAGCCCCGGCACGACGAGTCGGGCGGGGAAGCCGTGCTCGAGCGGCAGCAACTCGTCGTTCATGGCGAGTGCGATCAATGCGTCGCGTCCGTCGAGCGCTGCCTCCACGGGGAAGCCGCAGGTCCAGCCGTCGAGGCTTGTGCTGAACACCTGCTCGGCACCGGACGACACCCCGCTGAGGGCGAGGACGTCGGCGAGGGGGACGCCGCGCCACACGGCGTTGCCGACGTAACGACCGCCCACCTCGTTGGAGACGCAGCACAGGGTGATGACCTTCTCGACCTGGGGCATCTCCAACAGGTCGAGGTACGTGAGCTCGAGCGGCGTCTCGACCATGCCACCGACGCGCAGTCGCCAGTCGTCGAGGTTCGTGCGGGGGAGCGAGAGCGCCGTGTCGATCCTGTAGAAGTCGGCTGCGGGTGTCACGAACGGAGCCGTCGGGTGGATCTCGGCGGAGGCCGGGATCGGAGGGAGCTCGTCGACTTGAGCGGGCTCGGGGAGCTGGACGGTCGACTGCTCGACGGCGACGTCGTCGCGTCGCCGGCGCATCCCTGTCGCGAGAGCGCCCATGACCGCCGCGATCCCGACAGCACCCGCGGTGCCGAGGAACTGGCGACGGTCGCCCTCGAGGGGTGCCCGCGACTCACCGGGGATCTCGGTCACCCCACCGTGCAGCAGACGAGGGATGAGGGAGAGAGCGACGCGCGCCCCGATACCGAGGCCGAGGACGATGGCCACCACCGAACCGCTGAGGCGACCCGGTCGGTCGGCGACGGCCAACACACCGAGGACGGCGAACACCGCGAATCCGGCGACGAGCGAGGCGCGGCGCTGGCGACCGCGGACCCCGAACGACGCGGCAGCGATGCCCATCACCAGCAGCGTCATCACCTGCAGGAAGAGCTTGTCGCCCGTCCCGAAGGTGTCGATCGCGAACTCCCGCGCCCATGAGGGCGCGACGTCGATGACCACTGCTCCGACGGCGGAGAGCGGTTATGTGGAGTCGGTGACGGCCGAGAGGAACTCGGCGACACCGACGGCGATCGCGCCACCGGCCAGTCCGGCGAGGGCGGCACGGGAGCGACGGATCATCGGCTCAGCGCTGGGTCAGGGGCAGGTAGTCACGGGCGTCGGTGCCCGTGTACCACTGGCGCGGACGGCTGATCTTCTGGTCCTTGTCGCCGAGGAGCTCCTGCCAGTGCGCCAGCCAGCCGGCCGTACGCGGGATGGCGAACAGCACGGTGAACATCGCGACAGGGAAGCCGAGCGCCTGGTAGATCAGGCCCGAGTAGAAGTCGACGTTCGGGTAGAGCTTGCGGTCGACGAAGTACGGGTCGCTGAGGGCGACCTCCTCGAGCTTGAGGGCGATGTCGAGGAGCGGGTTCTTGCCCGTGACCTCGAAGACGTCGTAGGCGGTCTTCTTGATGATCTTCGCCCGCGGGTCGTAGTTCTTGTACACGCGGTGGCCGAAGCCCATCAGGCGGCTGCCCTTGCCGCTCTTCACTTCGTCGATGAAGGCCGGCACGTTCTCGAGCGAACCGATCTCGGCGAGCATCCGCACGACGGCCTCGTTGGCGCCCCCGTGCAGCGGACCGTAGAGGGCCGAGGCCGCAGCCGCCGCAGCGCTGTACGGATCGGCGTGGCTCGAACCGACCACGCGCATCGCCGTGGTGCCGCAGTTCTGCTCGTGGTCGGCGTGGAGGATGAACAGCACGTCCATCGCCCGCTCGAGACGCGGGTCGATCTCGTACTCGCCGATCTTCCACATCATGTTGAGGAAGTTGGCCGGGAAGGAGAGCCCGTTGTCGGGGTACACGAAGGGCTGGCCCACCGAGAAGCGGTAACACATCGCCGCGAGGGTCGGCATCTTGGCGATGAGACGCAGGATCTGCTTGTCGCGGCTCTCCTTGGAGTCGATGTCCTTGGCGTCGTCGTAGAACGTGCCGAGGGCGCCGACCGCGCTGACGAGCATGCCCATCGGGTGGGCGTCGTAGTGGAAGCCGTCGACGAAGCGCTTACGCATGTTCTCGTGGATGAACGTGTGGTGGGTCACGTCGTGGGTCCACTTGGCGAGCTGCTCGGCGTTGGGGAGCTCGCCGTTGAGAAGGAGGTACGCCACCTCGAGGTAGGTGCTCTTCTCGGCGAGCTGCTCGATCGGATAGCCGCGGTAACGCAGCACGCCGTTGTCACCATCGAGGTACGTGATGCTGCTCTTGCACGCCGCCGTCTGCATGTAGGCGGGGTCGTAGATGAACAGCGACGGGTCGAGTTCGCGCACGGCCGAGGCCGGGAACACCCCGTCGGTGATCGGGACCGTCACGGTCTTGCCCGTGCGGTCGTCGGTGATGGTGATGGTGTCGGGCATGTTGTTCCCTTCGGCGACACGATGGCTTGCGTGGGGCTTTCTCCCCGGGCAGGAATCTAGCGGTGGCCCTCGGTCGGGCACCCATCCGGCTCGTCACGAATACGGGAACTCCCGGGTTCGTCCGTGGTGCGCTCGACGCACGTTCGACGTGCGCTCCGGTGGGGCCGGGGGCCCTCAGAGGGGCGTGTTGTCGTGGGGGCGGGCCACGAGCACTTCGCGCTTGTCGGCGAGGGCTCGCAGGGCCCGTGTGATCACGGCACGGGTCTCGGCCGGTTCGACGACGGCATCGATGTAGCCACGCTCGGCCGCGACGTACGGGTTGAGCAGGCGCTCGGTGTAGTCGGCCTCGAAGGCGGCGCGTTCCTCGGGGGTGGCCCGTCGCTGGAGGATGGCGGCGGCCTGGCCCGCGCCCATCACGGCGAGCTCGGCCCACGGCCAGGCGATGCAGAGGTCGTTGCCCATCTTCTTGCTGTCCATCACGATGTAGGCACCGCCGTACGACTTACGGAGGATCACGCAGATGCGCGGGACCGTGGCCCGGCCGTAGGCGAACACGAGCTGGGCGCCGTGGCGGATCATGCCGCGCCACTCGAGGTCTTTACCGGGGTAGAAGCCGGGGGTGTCGACGAGGGTGATGATGGGGATGTTGAACGCGTCACACGTGGCGACGAACCGGGCCGCCTTCTGCGAGGCCGGGATGTCGAGCGTGCCGGCGAGGGCGAGTGGTTGGTTGGCGACGATCCCGCACGGGCGGCCGTCCATCGTGACGAAGGCCGTGACGACGTTCGAGGCCCAGCGCGGGCGCAACTCGAGGACCTCGCCGTCGTCGGCGAGTGAACGGATCACGGACCGGACGTCGTAGCTGCCGGTGGACGACGGCGGGATGAGGGCCCCGGCCTCGCTGGTGTCACGGTCGGGGTCGTCGTCGGTGGGCCACTCGGGCGGCTCCTCATCGTTGTGCGACGGGAAGTAGGCGAGGAGTTGCTCGACGGCCTCGACCGCACTCTCGAGGTCGGCGGCGACCAGTGAGGCGGCGCCCGTGTAGCGCGCATGGCTCGACGGGCCACCGAGCTCGTCGTTGTCGATCACGACGCCGGTGAACTCGGCGACCATCGTGGGGCCGGAGACGAACGCGTACGCCTCCTCGGTCATCACGACGTGGTCGGCGAGGCCGAGCAGGAGCGCCGGACCCGAGACCGCCGGACCGTCGACGACGAACACCGTGGGCACGATGCCCGAGCAGTCGGTGAGGGCCCGGGCGGCGCGCCCCCAACCATGGAGGGCGGCGAACCCCTCGACGATGTCGGCGCCGCTGCTGCGCATCACGCACACGAGAGGGATGCGCTGGTCGAGGGCCGTCCGTGCCGCATGCTCGAGGATGGCCGAACCGTCGCTCGACAGGGCGCCGCGATGGTCGTCGGCCTCGACGTTCGCCCAGACGACCAGGCGGTCGCCCACGGTGCGCACCTCGGCGCGCACGGCTCCGGGCACCATGCGTCGCAGGGCGACGTGCGCAGGAGCGGCCGGGGGAGTCACGGCCGAGAGACTAGAGCCACGAGGGGCTCAGGTGGGTCGTCCGAGGGGGAAGGCGTCGGTGCCGACGTGGACGCCCGGCTGCTTCTCGCCCTGGAGGGCGATGACCTCGCGGAGGGTCGCCAGCACGGCGCGGGTGGGTCGGCCGGGAGTGGGTCGACGACGCTGGACCCAGCCGACGACGCGGCGGGGGAGTTCGGGAACGGCGACACGGGTGAAGTCACCGCGCAGCCAGCGTGGCACTGCCGTGGCAGGGACGATGGCGGCACCGAAGCCCTCGAACGCCAGCGACGTGAGGAGCCGCACACCGTCGATCTCGACCTGGGGCGACAGGGTGATGCCTGCTCCGGTGGCGGCCCGGTCGATGGCACGGCGCAGGGCGGTCCCCACAGGCGGGAGGAGGAGCGGTTCGCCGGCGAGTTCGGCGAGGCTGATCGACTCGTGCTCCGAGAGGTGGTGCCGGGAGTGCGCGAGGAGCAGGAGGTCCTCGGCGAAGAGCGGCTCGACGGTGACCTCAGGGTCGTCGACAGGGAGGTGGACGATGGCGGCGTCGATCTGCTGGGCGAGGAGTCGCGGCAGGAGGTTGGTGGTGTTCCCCTCGTGCACCGTGACCTGGACGCCGGGATGCTGGCGGTGCAGGTGGGTGAGCATCGAGGGGAGCATCCAGCGTGCCGTGGTTCCGATGATCCCGAGCCGCGAGTCGCCGCGGATCTCATCGCCCCGACTCGCCATCTCGGCGGTGATGTCGTCGAGCTCGTGCAGGATCCGGCGTGCCCTGTCGACCACGAGGACGCCCTCGTCGGTCAGGCCACCACGCTGTCGGTCGACCAGGGTGACGCCGAGTTCACGCTCGAGCCGGGCGATGTGCCCGCTGACGTTCGACTGGACCGTGAACAACGCTCGAGCGGCGGCAGAGAACGAACCGTGGTCGGCGATCGCCACCAGCGATGTGAGTTGTCGGAGATCCATCACGAAAAAAGATACCGGTCATCAGCACCTACGACTTGAAAGATGCCTCATTCACGTGCATACTTTCACATGTTGATCGAGGCGGGTCCGCCCCCAAGGACCAGCCCGTCAGAGCCTGAGTGGTTCCCCCCACCACAGGTTCAGGTTGAGAGGCCCCGGATCCCCCATCCGGGGCCTTTCCCGTTCTCCGGCTCCGGCCGTACAGTGACGCCGTGAGCACGACGGGCAGCAGCACACCGCAGGGCGCCGCCTTCTTCGACCTCGACCGCACACTGCTCGCCGGTGCGTCGGGCGAGGTCTTCTCGGCCGCGATGCGCGAGGCCGGCCTCGTGAGCCGCAGCATCCCCGGCGAGGGGCTCATGTACTCGCTGTTCCACGCCGTGGGCGAAACCCTGCCGTCGATGGCGCTGGCCCGGCAGGCGGCGACCCTCGCCAAGGGCCGTTCACGTGCGGCCGTCCGCGCCGCCGCGGTGTCGGCGGCCCCTCGTCTCGCGGCGATGGTCCAGCCACTCGCTGCTCCGCTGTTCGCCGAGCATCGTGCCGCGGGCCGACGGATCGTGATGGCCACGACCACACCCGACGACCTCGTCCGGCCGCTCGCCGAACTCCTCGGCCTCGACGACGTGATCGCGACGAAGTACGGCGAGCGCGACGACGGCACGTATTCGGGCGGACTCGAGGGTCCGTTCGTGTGGAGCACGGGCAAGCTCGCCGCCGTGCGCGCCTGGGCCGATGCCCACGGTGTCGATCTCGCTCAGTCGTACGCCTACAGCGACAGCGTGTACGACACCCCACTGCTCTCGGCCGTGGGTCACCCGTTCGTGGTGAACCCTGATCCGCGGATGAAGCTCATGGCGGCCGCTCGCCGTTGGCCGACGCTCGACCTCTCGGGTGTAGAACCCGGTGGGCTGCTGCCACGCGTGCCTGTCGCGAGCAGCGACGTCCAGAGGCTCGCTCTCGCCTTCGTGCACCCGGCCCTGTTCCCGTACGCCCGTGTCGAACTGGCCGGGGTGGAGAACGTGCCGGCCGAGGGCCCTGCGATCCTCGTCGGCAATCACCGCAGTTACTTCGACCCGGTCGCGATCGCGATGGTGATCGCCCGAACCGGACGCACCGTGCGCTTCCTCGGGAAGAAGGAGGTGTTCGATGCCCCGGTCGTCGGCCAGGTCGCCGCGGCGATGGGCGGTATCCGCGTCGAACGCGGCACGGGGAGCTCCGCACCGCTCGCCGCCGCCGCAGAGGCACTCGAGCGCGGCGAACTCGTCGCGCTGATGCCGCAGGGCACCATCCCTCGTGGCCGCGCGTTCTACGAACCGGTACTGAAGGGCCGCTGGGGCGCGGCGCGTCTGGCTGCCCTCACCCGGGCGCCCGTGGTCCCGATGGGTCTGTGGGGGACCGAGCGTGTCTGGCCGCGTTCGTCGCGCCTGCCGAACGTGCTCCAGGTGGTCGACCCGCCGGAGGTCAGCGTCACCGTCGGAACGCCGGTCGATCTCCGCTATCGCAGCGCCGATGCCGACACCCGTCGGATCATGACAGCGATCATGGACCTACTGCCCGACGAGGCGCGCGAGCGACGCACGCCGACCGAGGACGAGATCCGCAGGGCGATGCCCCCGGGGACGTCGGGCGACGGTTCTGGCGAGTCGGCCCGACGCCCGGGGACCGACTGACGGCAGCGGGTCAGGCCTTCTTCGGCGGGCGCGGCACGAAGGCGCTGGTGCGCGCGGCGTAGGCCTCGTACTCCGGCTTGCGCTTGCGCAGCGACTTCTCGAGCAGTGCGACACCACTGACCCGCAGGAGCAGGATGTTCATCACGGCAGAGCCGATCAGGCCCCACGCGCCGATGCCCGACTCGGCGGCGACGAGCCCGATGCCCCACCACGCGCAGGCGTCACCGAAGTAGTTGGGGTGACGCGTGTAGCGCCACAGGCCACGATCCATGACCTTGCCGGCATTGGCCGCATCGGCCTTGAAGCGAGCGAGCTGGATGTCGCCGGTGGCCTCGAAGAACAGGCCCACGGCCCAGAGTGCGGCACCGATCCATGCGATGACGCCGGGGGAGCCGGTGCGCGTCTGTCCCAACTGGACGCCGAGCGACACCGTCCACATCAGCACACCCTGCAGGCCGAACACGGTGAACAGGCTGATGACCGGGAACCGCTTGCCCCAATGGCGACGCATCGCGACGTAGCGATAGTCCTCGCCGTGGCCGATGTTGCGCCAGGCCAGGTAACCCGACAGTCGGAGTCCCCAGATGGTGACGAGGACGGCGATCAGCGTGGCTCGCCCGGACGGGTCGTCGAGCCGGAGTCGCACGGCCCACGCCACGACGACGAAGCCGAGGCCCCACACGATGTCGACGATCGACGCGTTGCGTAGCGCGACGCTGAGCAGCCATGTGCCGACCATCAGGACGAGGATCGCCAGTGCGGCGGTGGCGAGTGCGGCGCCTGCGGTCATGTGGGCCTCCGTGAGGGTGGTGGTGAGCGACGGTGGAGCGTCGGGATGGTGCGGTCAGGAGAGGAGTTGGCGGACCTGGTGGTCGGCGTCGAGCCAAGCGTCGTCGAGCCAGTGGGTGAACGCGTCACCCTGCTCGGGATCGGGAACCTCGGAACGGGGAACCCGTCGGGCGTGGAACTCGACGTGTCGGGGAGGCCGGGCGAGGTGGCGGAGGATCCCGCCGAAGGTGTCGAGCCCGTCGAAGCCGACGTGCCAGGCGATGACGACGTCGGCCCCCGGGTGGCCTGCCACCAGCGCTGCCGCGCCGGCAGGGCGGGGCGGCAGGAGGTGGGCGAGACCGGCGAGTCGCTCGGCGCGCTCGGGTTGGCGCTCGCCGATGCGGGCCAGTGCCCGGGAGCGCTTGTGATCGGCG
>JBEBDM010000143.1:0-4995 GCA_041156905.1 Actinomycetota bacterium
AGCGTCGACGCCGTTGGCCTTGGCGATGGTGCCCTTGGCGCCCTGCGCGCCCTGGGTGCTGAGCCACTGGTGGAGGCGACCGTCGATCCAGGCGACGGCCGAGCCACGCACCTCGAGGGGGCACGGTGCCACGCGCTGGTTCACAATGCGGTGCGGACCGGTGACGACCTCGCAGCCGGCGAAGTACTCTGCCGGGTCGCTGAGGTCGGGCATGCCCAGCACGGTCGTGTCGAACACGACGTTCGAGCCGGCCGACGGGTACAGCAGGTTGGTGCTGGCGGCAGCCTCCTCGATGTCGACGACAGCGGGGAGCATGTCGTAGTCGACGATGACGCGCTCGGCGGCGTCCTCGCCCTGCGTGCGATCCTCGGTGAGGACCACGGCGACCGGCTCACCGACGACGCGGACCTTCTCGCCCACGGGCACGATCGCGTAGCGGGCGACCATCGGGTTGAAGTCGGACGGGATCGGCTGAAGGCCGAGGTCGGCCGCGGTATAGACGGCGACGACGCCGGGCATCTCGAGGGCCTCCGACACGTCGATGCCGGTGACGGTGCCGTGAGCGATAGTCGAGCGCACGTAGGTGACGTGCAGGGCTCCCTCGAGCTCGGGGATGTCGAGGTCGTCGACGTACACCCCACCGGTGGTGAGGAACTTCGGGTCCTCCTTGCGAAGGACACGGTTACCCAGGATGCTGCCGGCCACGAGATACCCCCAGAGATGATCAGGCTGAGGGCGACACTAGAGGACGGGTCAAGGGGGCGTCGTGCTCGACGTGGCCGCCGAGGCGGCATCGGCCTCGGCCTGCTGGACGGCGACGGCGGCTGCGATCGCCCCGTACGGCCAGCCACCGGGCAGCGTGAGCGGCGCGGAGGGGGAGGGGAGCACCGTGAGGCGGATCTCCCCCTTGCGGACGTAGCCGATCTCCTCGCGGGCCGCCTCGGCGATGCCGTCGGGGGTCTGCAGGCGGGTGACCTCGTCGGCGAGTTCGGCGTTGACCTGCTCGAGAGCGGCGAGTTCGGCCTTCTTCACGGCGATGGCGTCCTGCTGGCGCAGGTACGAGGTGACCGGGATGACGAACAGGGCACCGACGATGGCGATGAGGATCACCGCGGCGGCTCCCCGGAACGCGAGTCGCTTGCCCTGACCGCGGAACAGCAGGCGCTCGCGACTGATCGTGTGGGTGAGATCGGCGAGGCTCCCGTCACCGTTGCGGCGGGTGCCCCGTGTGCCCGAGGCGGTGCTGTCGTCGGTGCGACGCGAGCGCGGGATCGCCGACGTGCGCGGTGCTCCCCGACGCACGGAACTCGTGCGAGAGGGGCGCGTGCCGTCTCCGTCGGAACCGCGTGCCGTACTCATCCCGACAGTCTCGCAAAGGCCGGGCGCCGATGTGCGGCACCCGCTGTCCCGACGCCTGTCAGCGCGGGCTGAGCGCCGAGCGGCCGCGGAAGGCTGCGGCCTCGCCGAGCTCCTCCTCGATGCGCAGCAGCTGGTTGTACTTCGCGACACGGTCGCTGCGTGCCGGTGCACCGGTCTTGATCTGACCGCAGTTGGTCGCGACGGCGAGGTCGGCGATGGTCGCATCCTCGGTCTCGCCGCTGCGGTGGCTCATCACGCTGCTGTACGAGTGGCGGGTGGCGAGCTCGACGGTGTCGAGTGTCTCCGAGAGGCTCCCGATCTGGTTGACCTTCACCAGGACCGAGTTGGCGACCTTGCGCTCGATGCCCATGCGCAGACGGGCCACGTTGGTGACGAAGAGGTCGTCGCCGACGAGCTGGACCTTGTGGCCGACAGCGGCAGTGAGGGCCGCCCAGCCGTCCCAGTCGTCCTCGGCCATGCCGTCCTCGATACTCACGATCGGGTAGGTGTCGACGAGGCGCGCCCAGTAGGCGACCATCTCGTCGCGCCCGAGGACCTTGCCCTCGCCAGCGAGGTGATAGGCGCCGTCGCGGTAGAGCTCGCTCATCGCCGGATCCATGGCGATGGCGATGTCGGTGCCGGGTGCGTAGCCGGCCTTCTCGATCGCCTCCATGAGGATGCGGATGGCGTCCTCGTTGGTGGCGAGGTTGGGGGCGAAGCCTCCCTCGTCGCCGACGGCCGTCGACAGGCCGCGGTCGTGCAGGACCTTCTTGAGCGTGTGGTACGTCTCGGTGCCCCAGCGCAGCGCCTCGCGGAACGACGGAGCGCCGACCGGCATGATCATGAACTCCTGCATGTCGATCGTGTTGTCGGCGTGGGCTCCACCGTTGACCACGTTCATCATCGGAACGGGGAGGACATGGGCCTGGGGGCCGCCGAGGTAGCGCCACAACGGGAGGCCGAGTTCGTCGGCCGCGGCCTTGGCCACGGCGAGGCTGGTGCCGAGGATCGCGTTGGCGCCGAGACGCGCCTTGTTGGGCGTGCCATCGAGTTCGCCGAGACCGCGGTCGATGAGGCGCTGCTCGAAGACGTCGACGCCGTCGAGGAGGTCGCAGATCTCGTCGTTGACGAACGCCACGGCGTTGGCCACGCCCTTGCCGAGGTACCGGCTGCCGCCGTCGCGGAGTTCGACCGCCTCGTGCTCGCCGGTGCTGGCACCGCTGGGCACCGCGGCCCGGCCGCTCGCGCCGCTCTCGAGGACGACCTCGACCTCGACCGTGGGGTTGCCGCGTGAGTCGAGGATCTCCCGGCCGATGACGTTGACGATGTCGCTCATGTCAGGGAACGGTACCGGCCTTGACCTCGTCCCACAGCGTGTCGAGCGTCTCCAGCCCGCAGGTGTGGAGGTCGATGCCGCGCTCCCTGGCGAGTGCCTCGACCCCCTCGAACCGGACCCGGAACTTCGCGGTCGCTCGGCGGAGCGCATCCTCCGGGTCGACCTTCAGGTGACGGGCGACGTTGACGACGGCGAAGAGGAGATCGCCGACCTCCTCGCGCACGGCGGCCTCGTCGCCCTGCTTGGCCGCCTCGCGTACCTCGGCGGCCTCCTCGGCGATCTTTGGAAGCGCTCCGTCGACGTCGGGCCAGTCGAACCCGACCTTGGCGGCCTTGCGCTGCACCGCATGGGCGTAGGAGAGCGAGGGCTGTCCGGTGGGGACGCCGTCGAACACGGAGGTGCGCTTCTTCTCGGCCCGCTTGATCGCGTCCCAGTTGGCGACGACCTCGTCGGCGTCGGCGACGGACACCTCGCCGAACACGTGCGGGTGGCGACGGACGAGCTTGTCGTGGACGCCGCGCGCCACGTCGGCCATCGTGAAGCGTCCCTCCTGCTCGGCGATCGTGGCGTGGAACTCGATCTGGTACAGCAGGTCGCCGAGCTCCTCGACGAGCGCCTCGTCGGTCGACGGGTCGTCGGGGTCGAGGGCGTGGAGTGCGTCGACGACCTCGTAGGTCTCCTCGAGCAGGTACGTGACGAGCGAGTCGTGCGTCTGTTCCTGGTCCCACGGGCACTGCTCGCGGAGCGTGCGGGCGAGCAGGTGGAATCGACCGAGTTCGGCAGCGGCGCCCACACCGAGCGAGGGCACGTAGACGCACGTGAGGTGGTCGGCCTCGACGGCACGGTCGAGTTCCGACCACGTGGTGTGGGTCACGAGCTCGTCGTCGTTGCCGAGCCGCTGGAGGATGACGACGGGGAGGTCGTCGACCTCGTCGGAGTCGACCGCGAGCTTGATGTCGCTCATGACCCAGTTGGCGTGCGTGTGGGCGATGAGCAGGGGGCCCGACAGGCCGACCGCTGCGGAGGCGAACTCGTGGCCGTCGACGAGCGTGACCCTGTGCTCGACCGGATCGATGCCGAGGCGTGCCCACGCCACGTCGAGGAACGACATCGCCGGGAGCACGTCGCACTCGACGCGGTCGTCAGACCTGAGCAGTCGGACCGTCCGTTCGAGCACCAGGGGGGAGCCGGGAACGGCGTAGAGGATGCGACCGTGCTCCGTTGCGGCGCCGACCAGACGCTCGGTGATCTCCGCGTACACGTCGTCGAACGTGTCGGCCGCCTCGTACACCTTGTCGAACGACGACGCGCCGGGGACGAGGTCGGCGCTCGGGTGCCGGGCGGTGCGCAGGTACCTGTGCTCGTGATCGGCGATGGCGTCGAGGACCTCGCCGGTGACGTGACGCGATCCGCCCGGGCCGAGGCCCACCACGGTGATGCGCGGCCGGGTCACGCGAGGGTCAGCCTGCGGGGGCGACGACGGCCGCGGTCGACGCGTCCCAGGTGCCGTAGCGGCTGTCGACCCAGACGTCGGACTCGCCGACCATGTCGGTCATGAGGTTCTTGAGCTGGTCGGGCACGAGGCCACCCAGCTGGGCGGTGGGGAACTCGTCCCAGGGGCGGAGCAGCACGATGGCGCTGACCGAGGCGAGCTCGACGGCGACCGGCGTACCGACCTCGGCTCCGGCTGCGGTCATGGCCTCGACGAGCTCGGGCGTGAGGCCCGTGGTCGAGAAGCACTCGTTGCCGTTCTGGTCGGTCAGGATGCCGCCGCCCTCCGCGAGGCTCGGGTCGGCGGCGAAGGTCGAGGCGGCGTCGGCGAACGACTGGCCGGCCTCGAGTGCGGCGAGGACTTCCTCGGCCGTGATGTCCTCGGCGAGCGGGATGGCGCGCAGGCACACGAGGGGCGAGTCGAGGCCCGTTTCGTAGACGGCGCGTGCCTCGTCGGCGAGCGGAGCCACGGCGGTGGCGACGGCGTCACCCGTGACGGCCGCCAGTTCCTCCATCGAGGTGACCCCCGAGACGTCGGCGCCGAGGATGCGAGCCTGCACCCAGCGGTTGATGACCGAGCGGAGCTGGTCGCCGTCGGTGCTGCCACCCGAGAGCGTGCCGAGCTCGGTGCGGCTCAACTCGACACCATCGACGGCTGCTGCCGTGTCGGTCCGGTCGAAGGAGGAGCACGAGGCCAGGAGTCCTGCGCCGGCGAGGAGGGAGAGGGCGAACGGGAGTCGTCGGTTCACGGGGCGACGTTATCCGCCCGCCTCGCCGGGCCGCGTCTCGGCGGGTCGGTTCACGGACTG
>JBEBDM010000144.1:0-10815 GCA_041156905.1 Actinomycetota bacterium
CGCCCAGTTCTCGTCCGGCGGCTCGTTCAGCGAGATGGCTGACTTCGCCGACACCAACGACGCCGGATACGTCGCGCTCGCTGTCGACGGCCGCACCGGAATCGACGCACTCATCACCAAGGACGGCCTCGTGCCCGACCTCGCCGACGTGCGTGGTCAGACGATCGGCGTCAAGGGCGCGATCACGCCGTCGGTCAAGGCGATGCTCGCCGCACTCGGTCTCGTGGCCGAGGAGGACTACAGCACCGTCCTGCTCGACGGGTTCGACCCCAAGGTCCACATCGAGTCGCCCGGCATCGTCGGCTTCCCCGGGTACAAGAGCAACGAGCCACTGCAGCTCGAGGCGGCGGGCATCCCATTCCGGCTCTACGACCCGAGCGACTACGACATCCCGGGCAGCTTCGGCGTGATCTACACGAACATCACGTTCCTCACCGAGTTCCCGGCCGCTGCGCAGGACTTCATGCGTGCCGCGATGCGCGGGCTCGCCGACGCCCTCGCCGACCCCGCTGCCGCTGCTGCCATCGCCGTCGAGGCGATCAACGCCAACGGCAACGCCATGTACCTCAGTCCCGAGGGTGAGACGGCCCGCTGGCAGGCCGAGGCGCGCATGATCCTCGAGGACATGAACTCCGACGCTCCGTACGGTCTGCCGATCAAGGAGCTCCTCCTCGACGAGGTCACCACGTACGCCTCGATCGGCCTGTTCGACGGCATCGCCCCCGAGATCGACTCGATGATCGACGAGTCGGTCCTCGCCGGGATCTACACGGCCGACGGCACCGTCATCTGGCCGGCACCCTCCGCGGGCTGACGTCGTCGGCGGTCGTGGCCGCGAACAGACGCGCTCACCAGTCGGTGAGGGCCATCCGGGCGTGGTCGATGTCGTCGCGCAGCTGGGCGATGAGTGCGTCGATGCCGTCGAACTTGCGCTCACTGCGCAGGAAGTGGGTGAACTGCACCTTGGCCTGCTCGCCGTAGAGGTCGCCGTGGAAGTCGAGCAGGTGGGCCTCGAGCAGCGACGAGTCGGCGTGCTCGTAGAACGTCGGGCGGCGGCCGAGGTTGATCGCACAGGCCTGACGGGTGCCGTCGGGACGCACGTACCAGCCGGCGTACACGCCGTCGGCGGGAAGGCAGGTCACGTTGGGGACCTCGACGTTCGCCGTCGGGAAACCGAGCGTCCGACCGCGCTGATCGCCGGTCACGACCCGGCCACGGGCCTCGAAGGCGTGACCCATCATCTGGGCGGCGAGCTCGACCTGGCCACCGGCCATGGCACGACGGATGGCGGTGCTGCTCACCGGCTCGCCGGGCCCGTCGGTCCGGGCCAGGAGGGTCACCGGCTCGACGTCGAAGCCGGCACCTGCGCCGAACTCACGCAGCGTCGCCACGTTGCCCTGACGGCCGCGACCGAAGTGGAAGTCCTCACCCACCACCACCGACGAGACGGCGAGACAGTCGACGAGCACCCGCCGCACGAAGTCGAGCGGCTCCTCGGCCGACTGCGCCTCGTCGAACCGGACGACGACGGTCGCGTCGACACCGGTGGCCGAGAGCAGTTCGAGCTTCTGGTCGAGGTCGGTCAACAACTTCGGGGCGCTCTCCGGACGGACCACGCTCGCCGGATGGCGGTCGAAGGTGATCACGGCCGACCGCGCGCCCTGGGCGGCGGCCCGGCGGCAGACCTCGGCGATCACGGTCTGGTGGCCGCGATGGACACCGTCGTAGGCACCGATCGTGACGACGGTGCGCTCACCGGGCCACGGCGAGACGGAGAGATCGGTGATCACGCGCACGGCCTGCGACGTTACCGGCTCGCCTGCGCCGCGGGTCAGTCGTCCGTGGAGATCACCACGGCCGGCTTGACCTGACGTGCCCCGAAGCGCTCGTACATCGCCAGCAGTTCGCCGCCCGACACCACCGCCCACGGACCATCGCCCTCGAAGCGCGCCATGCCCTCGCTGTCGAGCACACGACCATGGCGGACGAGAGCAGCCGTCTCGGCGTCGACCTCGACCTGCGGGTAGTCACGCACGGCCTCGGTGAGCGGCAGGAGGACGACGTCGTCGGGCGACGCGGCGGCCTCGACGGTGAACCCACCGACGGCAATGCGTCGCAGACCGTGCAGGTGTGCACCACCGCCGCAGAGACGACCGAGGTCGTCGGCCAGGGTGCGGATGTAGGTCCCCTTCGAGCAGTGCACCTCGATCGTGTACACGAGCGGGTCGGCGGTGGGCTCGGCGTCGAACCGGTAGACGGTGACCGGACGCGGGGCACGCTCGACCTCGACGCCCTCGCGGGCGAGTTCGTGCAGACGGCGGCCGTCGACACGCACGGCGCTCACCATCGGCGGGATCTGCTCGATGGCACCCGTCAGGTGGTCGGCGATCGCGGCGCGAACCGTCTCGAGAGTGAGTTCCGGCATCTCGAAGGTGCCGGTGACCTGACCGGTGGAGTCGAGCGAGTCGGTGGTCGAACCGAAGCGGACCTCCCCGCGATAGGTCTTGCCGAGGTCGGTCAGGAAGCGCAGGACGCGTGTGGCGCGACCGACACCGACGAGTAGGACACCCGTCGCATCGGGGTCGAGGGTCCCGGCATGTCCGACCTGGCGCTCACCGAGTCGACGGCGCAACTGGCCCACCACGTCGTGGCTGGTGACACCCCGCGGCTTGTCGACGACCGCGAGCCCGTGGACCGTGGGCGGGCGGCGACGGGCCATCACTCCGGCTCGGCCTCGGGGCTCGGCGGCCGCTCGGGGAGGGTGTCGGCGCGGTGCAGGATCTCGTCGATCCGGTCGGCGGCGCGGATCGCGGCATCGGGACGGAACGACAGGATCGGGGTCTTCTTGGCCCTGACCTGACGTCCGACCGCCGACTGCAGGCGCACGCGGTGATCGTCGAGCGCCTCGCCGATCTGGTCGTCACCCTCCTCGCCGAGCAGGGAGTCGTAGTAGACCATGGCGCGGTTCATCTCCGGGTCGACGTCGATGGCCGTGACGGCCACCAGCGCCAGACGCTCGTCGTCGATGCGGATCAGTTCCTCGGCGATCACCTCGCGGAGCGACTCGTTGAGACGGGCCGTACGCGGGTAACGGTGGGTCGAGGGGGCGGCAGGTCGGCGGGGGCGGCTCATCGTGTGCTCCTCGTGGGTCGTGACGGGTGTTCGCCGTCGCACGGTCAGCCGTCGGCCGTCGGTAGGACCGGGGCAGCCCCGACCCTACCGACCGCGCCACGGTCAGGTGCGGGCGATCTCCCGCTCGTCGAAGGTCTCGATCAGGTCGCCGGGCTTGAGGTCCTGGAAGTCGCTCAGGCCGACACCGCACTCGAAGCCCTCACGGACCTCGCGGGCATCTTCCTTGAAGCGCTTGAGCGACTGGATCGAGCCCTTCCAGATGATCGTGCCGTCGCGGAGGAAGCGCACCTTGGAGCCACGGGTGATGGCACCACTGCGCACGTAGCAACCGGCGATGGCGCCGATGCGCGGGACACGGAAGATCTCGCGCACCTCGGCCTCGCCCGTGACCACTTCCTCGAACTCCGGCGCCAGCATGCCGACCATGGCCCGTTCGATGTCCTCGAGGAGCTTGTAGATGATCTCGTAGGTACGGATCTCCACGCCCTCGGTCTCGGCGAGGTCACGAGCCTTGCGGTCGGGACGCACGTTGAAGCCGATCAGCGTGGCGTTGGTGGTCGCCGCCAGGCTGATGTCGTTCTCGGTGATGCCGCCCACGGCGCGGTGCACGAAGGCCAGCTTGACCTCGTCGCGCTCGAGGCGCCGCAGCGACTCGGTGACCGCCTCGAGGGAGCCCTGCACGTCGGCCTTGATGACCAGGTTGAGGGTGGCCACCTCGCCCGACTGGATCTGGCTGAAGATGTCCTCGAGCTTGACGCCACGCTGGACACGGGCATCGCCACGCTGGTTCTTGAGTCGCAGGCGCTGCTCGCGGGCCTCACCCACGGTGCGGGCCGTCTTCTCGTCGTCGCTGGAGCGGAACTCGTCACCGGCGTGGGGCACGCTCTGCAGGCCGAGGACCTGCACAGGGGTGCTCGGGCCGGCCGACTTGACCTGCTGGCCCTTGTCGTCGATGAGGGCGCGGACACGACCCCATGCGGCACCGGCCACGATCGGGTCGCCGACCTTCAGCTCGCCCTTGTCGACGAGCACGGTGGCCACCGGACCACGACCGACGTCGAGGTTGGCCTCGAGCACGACGCCCTTGGCGCGGCCGGTCGGGTTGGCGGTGAGCTCCTCGAGCTCGGAGACGACGAGCAGCTGCTCGAGCATCTCGTCGACACCGATGTTCTGGGCCGCGGCCATCTCGACGACGATCGTGTCGCCGCCCCACGACTCGGGCACCAGTTCGTGCTCGGCCAGCTGGGCGAGGACGCGCTGGGGATCTGCGTTCTCCTTGTCGATCTTGTTCAACGCCACCACGATCGGCACGTCGGCCGCCTTGGCGTGGTTGATCGCCTCGATCGTCTGGGGCATGACGCCGTCGTCGGCCGCCACCATCAGCACGACGATGTCGGTGACCTGGGCACCACGGGCGCGCATCTTGGTGAAGGCCGCGTGACCGGGGGTGTCGAGGAAGGTGATCTTCCGACCGTCCTTGACGACCTGGTAGGCGCCGATGTGCTGGGTGATTCCACCGGCCTCACCAGCAACGACGTTGGCGTTGCGGATGCGGTCGAGCAGCGTGGTCTTGCCGTGGTCGACGTGACCCATGACGGTGATGACCGGCGGGCGCAGTTCCTGCAGGCTCTCGTCGTCGTCGTCGCTGTCGTCGAACAGGGCCTGGAGCTCCATCTCCTCCTGCTGGCCGGGCTCGACCAGCAACAGGTCGGCGCCGACCTCGAGGGCGAAGAGCTCCATCTGCTCGTCGCTGAGCGTCATGGTCGCCGTGACCATCTCGCCGTTCTGCATGAGGAAGCGGATGACGTCGGCCGCCGTACGGTTCAGCTTGGGAGCGAACTCCTGGGCCGAGACACCACGCTCGACGATGATCGTGCCCTCGGGAACCGGGGCCGAGTTCGGCGTGTAGTTCGACGAGTAGTTCGGCTGCATCTCGTCGAAGTCACGACGACGACGAGCACGCGACTTCTTGCGCGGGGCACGACGCTGACCGTTGGGACGGCCACCGGGACCACCGGGACCACCACCGGGGCCACCCGGACGGGGGCCGCCAGGGCCACCGGGGCCACCGGCACCGGCGGGACGCGGGCCGAAGCCACCCGGACGCGGGCCACCGAAGCCGCCCGGACGCGGGCCGCCAGGACCACCGGGACGCGGGCCGCCAGGGCCGGCCGGACGAGCGCCGGGCGCACCCGGACGAGCCGAGTAGCCGCCACCGGGACGCGGGCCACTCCCGCCCGGACGAGCCGAGCCGGGGGGCGGGGGAATGGGCTTGCCCGAGGCCGACACCGGACGCACGGCGCCGGGCGGCGGCGGGATCGGCTTGCCGGTGGCCGAGGTCGGGCGGGCCGGGGGCGGACCAGCCGGCGGACGCGGCGCGCCAGCGGCAGGAGCAGCGGGCGGCGCGGCGGGCGGACGGACGTCGGCGGGCGGACGCGGCGCCACGGGCGGAGCCGCAGGCGCCGTCGGGGTCGCGGGCGGGCGTGAGGAGGTGATCCGCGGTGCGGTCGGGGCCGACGGTGCGGCCGGCGGCTCGGCGACAGGGGCCGGAGCCTCGACCACCGGGGCCGGAGCCTCGGGAGCAGGAGCCTCGACCACGGGAGCCGGGGCCTCGACCACCGGCGCCTCAGCGACGGGAGCGTCGGCGTCGGCCTCGGTGGCCTTCTTGGGCGCGGCCTTCTTGGCAGCAGCCTTCTTCACCGGCTTGGCGGGCTCGCCGTCGGTGGTCGTCGACTCAGCGGCCTCGTCTCCCGGCTCGGCCTTCTTGGCGGCGGCCTTCTTGGCCGGCGCCTTCTTGACCGGCTTGGCCTCTTCGGGCTGCTCGGGGCGCGTCAGTCCGTCGCGCTCGGCGCGTCGACGAATACGGTCAGCCTGCGCCTCGATCAGGGAGGACGCCTGGCTCTTGACCCCGACCCCCATGACCTCGCAGAGCGAGAGCATCTCCGTGTTCGTCATCCCGAGCTCTTTGGCGAGCTCGTGCACCCGCAGGTTCTTTGCCAAACCGTTTGCCTTTCATCGACCCCGGCCGGAGGACGACGTCCTGTCGTCCGGGGATTCTTCCACTTCGGTGATAACGCCGTTGATCACGATCCGCAACGCTGCCAGTTCGTCGCTCGACACCGTTCTGCGCCAGGCCCTGTCGAAGGCACGTCGGCGGATCGCGGTCTCGAGGCACTCCCCCGAGCAGAGCCACGCGCCCCTCCCGGCCGCCGTGCGGTGCACCATCGGCCCCTCAGGACCGCTGACGCAGCGCACCAGCGCGTGCTGAGGGAACCGCTGGCGGCATCCCACGCACGTCCGGACAGGTGCGGACTCGTTCACGTCAGGCGTCGTCACCACCTTCTGCTGCCGCGGGAGCCTGGGCCTCGGCCAGGGTTCCCATCTGCGACTCGTACTGTTCCTGGGTGAGCACGGTGCCGTCGGCCTCGTGCCACTCCATCGCACCCGTCTCCGGGTTGGCGACCCACTCGCCCTCGGCGTAATCGGCAACCTCGTCGTCGTAGCCGTCGATCGGCTGCGACTCGCCACGAATGTCGATGCGCACACCCGTCAGGCGAGCGGCGAGGCGGGCGTTCTGGCCCTCCTTACCGATCGCCAGGCTGAGCTGCTGATCGGGGACGATCACGTCGGCCTGGGTGAGGTCGTCGCTGATGATGACCTGGGTCACCTTGGCGGGCGACAGCGCCTTGGCCACGAAGTCGGCGAGGTCCTCGCTGAACGGGACGATGTCGATCTTCTCGCCACGGAGCTCGTTCACGACCATGCGGACACGGCCGCCACGGGCGCCCACGCAGGCGCCCACGGGGTCGACGTTGTGGTCGTTGCTCCACACGGCGATCTTCGTGCGGTGACCGGGCTCACGGGCGCAACCCTTGATCTCGACGATGCCGTCGGCGATCTCGGGGACCTCGAGCTCGAACAGTCGCTTGATGAGACCGGGGTGCGTGCGGCTGACGACGATCTGCGGGCCCTTGGCGGTCTTGCGGACCTCGACGATGTACGCCTTGACGCGGTCGCCGGGGGTCGGACGCTCGAAGGGGACCTGCTCGGCCTTGGGCAGCAGGCTCTCCACCCGACCGAGGTCGAGCAGGGTGTAGCGGTCGTCGGTCTGCTGGATGATGCCGGTGACGATGTCGCCCTCGCGGTTCGCGTACTCCTCGAACTTGCGGTCGCGCTCGGCCTCGCGGATGCGCTGGCCCATGACCTGACGGAAGGTCTGGGCGGCGATGCGGCCCAGCTCTTCCTTCTTCGGGGTGTCGTCGCGCTCGTTGATCCACTGGCCGTCGTCGTCGACGTCGTAGGCCGTGAAGGAGAACTCGTAGGTGTCGGGGTTCACCGACACCTCGACCTCGGCGGCGGCGCCCGGGCGGCGCTTGTACGCCGTCGCGAGGGCGTCGACCAGCACCTGCAGCAGTGTGTCGACCGAGATGTTCTTCTCGTTCGCGAGCATCTTGATGGCTTCGGCCATGTCGAGGCTGCTCATGTCATTCCTCCCATCCGTCGAGGGACTCGTCGTCGTCCTCGAGGTCGTCGTGGTCGTCGTGATCGTCGGCGGGATCGCCGAGTTCGTCGGCGAGGTCACCGGCGTCGCCGGCCACCTCGCCACCCGCCGCGGCGCGGCGGGCCTTGCCCCCGCCCGAACCGGGCTTGGGCGCCGGGCCCCACACGAAGACCGTGCGGGCCCGATCGATGGAGTCGAGGGCGACGATGCGCACCTCAGGAGCGGGATCGGCCTTGGTGGGCTCGGGACGGACACCGATCTGGTGCTCGTCGGCGCTCACCAGCACACCCTGGACCCGTCGGGCGTCGCCACCGGCGCCACGCAGACGGACGTTGACGGTCTTGCCGATCTCCCGCTGGAAGTGGGCGGCCGTGCGCAGGCTGCGCTCGAGACCCGGGCTGGTCACCTCGAGGGTGTAGCGGCCGGGAACCGGGTCGTGATGGTCGAGTTCACGGGAGATCAGGCGGGTGGCCAGGGCGATCTGCTCGAGGTCGACACCGCCGGGGCTGCCCGGATGGGTGTCGATCGTGACGCGCAGCGTGCCACCACGGAACTCGAGGTCGTAGAGATCGAGGGTGAGGTCGGTCACGATGGGCGTGACCAGCGAGCGGACTCGCTCGAGTGTGCTGTTGTCGCTCATGGTCACCTCCTGTCGTGGGCTCTCGTGGTGGGTACGTGCGGCGCGGAGGCCGTGTTGTGGGGTCGTTCGGGCCCGGTTCATGAAGAAGGCGTGGGCCTGTGGCCCACGCCTGGGAGAACGGCGGACGTCGAACGTCGGCTCTACCATACCAGCCGAGCGGTAGTCTGCGGCCCACCCCGTGTGGTGGCCGGCCCGGTCCGGCCCTGCCCGACCCTGCCCGATCCCCGGCCAGAAGGCCTGACGGCCGAACGGCCAGAAAGCTGGTTCCCCCGTGCTGCGAATGTCGACGCTGTTCCTCCGCACCCTGCGCGAGGACCCGTCCGATGCCGAGGTGGCCAGCCACCGCCTGCTCGTGCGGGCCGGCTACATCCGCCGCGCCGCTCCCGGCGGGTTCACCTGGCTGCCCCTCGGCTGGATCACGTACCGCAACGTCGAGAACATCGTCCGGGCCGAGATGGACGCCGCCGGCTTCCAGGAGGTCCACTTCCCCGGACTCCTGCCCCGCGAGCCCTACGAGGCCACTGGCCGCTGGACCGATTACGGCGACAACCTGTTCCGCCTCAAGGACCGCCGTGGCGCCGACATGCTCCTCGCCCCGACCCACGAGGAGATGTTCACCCTGCTAGTGAAGGACCTGTACAGCAGCTACAAGGACCTCCCGCTGGTGATCTACCAGATCCAGGACAAGTACCGCGACGAGGCCCGCCCCCGTGCCGGCCTGCTCCGCGGGCGCGAGTTCACGATGAAGGACTCCTACTCGTTCGACATCGACGACGAGGGCCTGCAGCGCTCGTACGACCGCCACCGTGTGGCCTACCAGCAGACCTTCGACCGGCTCGGTCTCCCCTACGTCATCGTCTCGGCGATGAGCGGGGCGATGGGCGGGTCGGCCAGCGAGGAGTTCCTGGCCCCGCTCGCCGTCGGCGAGGACACCTACGTCCGCTGCCCGGGCTGCCACTACGCCGCCAACACCGAGGCCGTGCAGGTCGCCGCCCCGACCCCGGTGCCCTTCGAGGGCCTGCCCGGCGCGGTCGTGGCCGACACGCCCGACACGCCCACGATCCAGACCCTGGTCGACCTGTTCAACGCCCGTGACGACCTCCGTCGCCCCGACCGCGAGTGGACCGCCGCCGACACCCTGAAGAACCTCGTCGTCAAGCTCCACCACCCCGACGGGACGACGTCGGCGCTGGCCATCGGTGTCCCCGGCGACCGTGAGGTCGACATGAAGCGCCTCGAGGCACAGGTCGCCCCCGCCGAGATCACGCCGTTCGAGGAGGCCGACTTCGCCGCCAACCCGGCGCTGGTCAAGGGCTACATCGGACCCGGCGCCCTGGGCGAGACGAACGCCTCCGGCATCCGCTACGTGGTCGACCCGCGCATCGTCGATGGCACGGCCTGGATCACCGGCGCCGACGAGAAGAACCGCCACGTCATGAACCTCGTCGCCGGCCGCGACTTCACCGCTGACGGCGTCATCGAGGCCGCCGAGGTCCACGCCGGCGACCCGTGCCCGCACTGCGGCCAGGCCATGGAGATGGCCCGCGGCATCGAGATCGGCCACATCTTCCAGCTCGGCCGCAAGTACGCCGAGGCCCTCGGGCTCACCGTGCTCGACGAGAACGGCAAGACCCGCACCGTCACGATGGGCTCGTACGGCATCGGCGTCAGCCGCGCCGTGGCCGCCATCGCCGAGATGAACTGCGACGACAAGGGCCTGATCTGGCCGCGTGAGGTCGCCCCTGCCGACGTGCACATCGTGGCCACCGGCAAGCCCACCGACCCGCAGCTCCCCGCCGCCGAGCAGCTCGCTGCCGAGTGCGAGGCCGCGGGCCTGCGAGTGCTGCTCGACGATCGCGTTGGCGTCTCGCCCGGCGTGAAGTTCAACGACGCCGAGCTGGTCGGCATCCCGACCATCGTCGTGGTGGGCCGTGGCCTCGCTGACGGCGTGGTCGAGGTGAAGGACCGCCGTAGCGGTGAGCGCTCCGACGTGGCGCTCTCGGAGATCGTCGCCCACCTGGCCGACATCGCTCGTTCCTGACCGTCTCCGGGACAGCAACGAACCACACCGCGGCCTCAGGGCAGTGACGTTCGGCCCTACGACGGGCCACCCCGACGCGTGCTGAATGGCGCCATGAAGCTGCTCCTCATCGAGTCCGTCCCCGGCCAGGCCCACGAGATCCGCGACAACCTCCTCGCCGAGGGGCACGACATCGTGACGTGTCATGACGAGCACGGTGGTCCGTGCCGTGGCACCGACCACCACGATTCGTGTCCGCTCGGGGAACACGTCGACCTGGCGATCGTGACCCGCACCGGCGGCGCGGCGCACACCCTCCATGAGATGGGTGGAGTCTGCGCCCAACGCCACCGTGTCCCGTCGATCGAGATCGACCCGGCCAACGTGGTCGACGAGTTCCCCAGCGTGGGGGTCGCCAGCACCCTCGCAGCCCGCAGGATCGACGCCGGCTACGCGATGGCGGTGCGACAGGAACTCGGCGAGATGCCCGCACTCGTGCACGTCGACCGCCACGTCGACCGC
>JBEBDM010000145.1:0-2892 GCA_041156905.1 Actinomycetota bacterium
AAGGGCGCCATCCGGGAGGTCGCGTGATGGCCGACGTCCTCCGCTTCCCCGCACGCGTCGCCTCGACCGCTGCGCACGCTCTCGCCGAGCCGTTGCGTCACTGGCCGGTCCATTCGGTCGACGACTTCGGCCGCGACCCACACCTCGTGCGCGCCCTCAGTCCCCTCGCCCACCTGCGCTGGGACGTCAGCGTCGGCGGGATCGACCATCTCCCGGTGCGTGGCGGAGCGCTGCTCGTGTGCAACACGCGCACCTTTGCCAGCTCCGACGTCATGGCGGCGTGGGCCTTGGGTGAGGCCACCGAACGACCGGTCCGCTTCGTCGGACGACCCGACATCGCTCCCCTCGGGTCGCTGCTACGCCGACTCGGCGGACTCCTCGCCCGGCCCGACGAGGTGGAGGGCGCCCTGCGCCACCACGAACTGGTCGTGCTCGGTGCCGAGCACACTCCCCACGCTCGGCATGCCGGGCCCGTGCGCCACGATCTGCTCCGTGCCGCCATCGTGACGTCGTCCCCCGTCTTCCCGGTCGCCGTCGCCACGAGCACGGTCGGACGCTCGGCGCGTGCGGAGGTCGGCCCACAGGTCAGGCCACGTCGGGCCCGTCGCGGGCCTCTCGCCGAGGTCGAACTCGCCGAGCAGGTGCAGCGTCATCTCCAGCGGATGCTCGACGGGTTCGGCGGAGTGCAGACCGGTGTCGCCCCGCTCGACTGGCTCGGGGAGAGCTGACGATGGCCTACGCACGCGCTGCTGACGGCACCCGCCTCCACTACGAGGTCTTCGGTCGCCGCGGGGCCCCTCCCGTGCTGCTGGTCCAGGGACTCGGTGCCGACAAGCACGGCTGGGACGCGCAACGACTCGCCCTCGCTGCCCGTTACCGGGTCGTCGCCCTCGACAACCGTGGTGCGGGTCGCAGCGACAAGCCGTTCGGTCGCTACACGCTCGAGCAGATGGCCGACGACGCGATCGCCGTGCTCGACCATGTCGGCATCGAGCGGGCACACGTGGTGGGCGCGTCGATGGGCGGGGCGATCAGCCAGATCCTCGCCGTCCAGCATCCGCACCGCGTGCTCTCGCTCGTGCTCGCCTGCACTGCGTGCCGCAACCATCAGTGGAGGCGCGAGTTGTTGCAGTCGTGGGCCGAGACCGCGAGCGAGCGGGGAATGGCCGTGATGACCCGCGAGGCAGCGAGGTGGGTCATCGGCCCGCGGTCGTTCCGTCGCGTGATGCCGCTGTTCGGCTGGCTCGGCCCGCTCGGTGGAGGCCGGCCTGCGCATGCCTTCGTCTCACAGGTCCGCGCCATCCTCGACGTCGACGACACGATGGCCGAGCGCCTGTCCGAGATCGACGTCCCCGCCATGGTGCTCGTCGGTAACCAGGACATCCTCACGCCTCGAGGCGACAGCGAGGAGATCGCCGAGCGACTCCCCAACTCCGAGCTCGTCGTGATCTCGGGTGCCGCGCACGGCTTCATGGTCGAGCACGCCACGACCTTCAACCGAGTGCTGCTCGACTTCCTCGGACGCGCCCAGCGCTCGATCGAGGCCAGGGCTCAGGCCGATGCAGCCGCCGAGGCGATCGCCTCCGCGGCGGCGACCGCGTCGAGTTCGGCTCGCCGGGCGTAGCCCCAACGCGGGCTGCGCAACACGAAGCCGAAACGGTCGCGCCAGTTCGTGCTGCGTGCCACGTCGCGGAACATCGCCCGGTACTCGTGCGTGCTCACGGTCCAGAGGTCGTGCGACCCGATGTTCTCCGTGAGGCCGTAGACCACGGGCTCATCGGCCTGCTCACCCTGGAACGTGCCGAACAACTTGTCCCAGACGATGAGCACACCGGCGTGGTTGCGGTCGAGGTACCGCTGGTTGCTGCCGTGGTGCACCCGGTGGTGCGATGGCGTGTTCAACACCGTCTCCGCTGCGCCGAGGGTACGAATCGTGTCGGTGTGGATCCAGTACTGGTAGATCAGGTTGAGCGACCGTGACGTCTCGATGATCGAGGGCCGCACCCCGAGGCGTGCCATCACCCCGTACGGGACCCACACACCGAACGCACTCGCCACCGGCTGACGGAGAGCCGTCGAGAGGTTGTAGTGCTCGCTCGAGTGGTGCGGCACGTGGATCGCCCACAGCCCACGCACCTCGTGCATCAGACGATGGTTCCAGTAGTAGCCGAGGTCCCAGCCGACGAGCGCGATCAGCCACGCCAGCGGACCACGTCCGAGGTCGCGACGGCGGCGGGCCCACTGGCGCCGCGAGCCCATGACGTACGACGAGGTCGCCGACGCGACAGTGACGACAGCCGCCACGGTCGCGACACCGCCCGCGCTCGCCACGCGCCGAGCCGTCTCCGCTCGCTTGCGTGCACGTTCGTCGCGGGACGCCCGAGCGGCAAGGCGATCGGCGATGGTGGTCACGAGCGCCGTCAGGGCGGTGGCGACCACCACGACACGACCGAGTCGCCCCTTCGGGCCGCGACGGGGAACGAGCAGCGCCGTGGCGGCCATCGTGAGCGGGGTGGTGATGCTCAGCACGCCCATCCCGAGGCTGGTGCGGGTGTCGGCCGGCGAGTAGTCAGCAGCCGACGGACCCTCGGTCTCGGCGCGGGTGCGGAGAGCCTTGTTCTCAGCCACCATCGAGGCGACGTAGAGCGGGGTGACCGCGACCGACAGGTCCACGTGGTCAGTCTGCCGCGTCGTCAGTCTCCGCCGTCGACCGAGGCGAACGAGATCGCGGAGTTCTCGGGCATCGGTGGGAGGCGCAGGGTGAGCAACCACGTCAGGACGACGAACGCCGTCGAACCCCACAGCGCGCCTGCCAGATCGCCCCACAGGTACAGGACACCGGAGAGGAGCGTTCCGACGAATCGGCCGGCGGCGTTCGCCGAGTAGTAGAAG
>JBEBDM010000146.1:0-2594 GCA_041156905.1 Actinomycetota bacterium
CGATAAGGCACGCTGAGCACACCGACAGCGGCGTTCGTGGTGGCGGGCGAAGACCCAGCCGTACACCAACGGGCCCCGATCACGACCGAAGTGCTCGATGCAGAGTGCGATCGTGGGCGGGACGGTGGCCACCCAGTCGAGCCCGTAGAAGGTCATGAACCCGAACAGGCTCGATCCGCCCGACACGAGAGCCGGGTCGAGCACGAACAGGCTCAGCCCGCGGAGCGCGTAGTACGCCATCAGCAACTTGCGCGGGTCGTAGCGATCGGTGAGCCAGCCGCTGGCGATCGTGCCGACGATGTCGAAGATGCCGATCATCGCGAGGTACGAGCCGGCCTGCGTGTGACTGATCCCGTGGTCGTGGGCCGCGCTGATGAAGTGCGTCTGGACCAGACCGGAGGTGCTGAGCCCGCACACGGCGAAGCTCAGCCACAGGATCCAGAACGTGCCCGAACCCCATGCGCCGCGCAACGCGCCGATGGCGTTCCCGATCGGGCTGCCGGTCACGACGGCGGGCTGGAAGTCGGCCGCGGCGCCGTACGGCACGAGCCCGACATCGCCCGGGTTGTCACGCAGGAAGAGGAACACCACCGGGATCGCCGCAGCGACCCCGATCGCCACCGTCGTACCGACCCAGCGCCAGCCCTGGTTGTCGGCGAGGTGGGTGAGGAGCGGGAGGAAGATCAGCTGGCCGCTCGCCGTCGCTGCAGTCAGTGCGCCGGTGACGAGGCCGCGCCGGGCAACGAACCACCGCGACGCGACCGTGCTCGCGAACACCGTCGCCATGCAGCCCGTCCCCGTGCCGACGACGAGACCCCAGATCAGGAACAACTGCCACGGCTCCGAGATCCGCGTGCTCAGCGCCGTGCCGATCGCGATGATCGTCAGCGCCGTCATCGTCACCCGACGGAGGCCGTACTTCTGCTGCAACGCGGCGGCGAAGGGGCCGATGAAGCCGAACAGCAGGACGTTGATGCTGACCGCGAAACCGATGGTGCCCCGGCTCCAGCCGAACTCCTCGTGCAGCGGGTCGATCAGCACACCCATCGTGCTGCGCGTCCCGGCGGCGAGCAGCAACACGGCGAACGCCGAACCGAACACGACCCAGTGGTACGACACCCGCCGGGGGCTCACCGGCGAGTCGTGCGTCGCTGCCGTGATCGTCGACCCGGTCGGACCCGCGGTGTCGGCAACGGGCTCCTGCGGTGTCACGTCAGCCGAGGTTACTGGTGCGCGGGTAGACGTCGGAGGGGTCGGTGAGCACGTTGACGAGGTACGGCACGCCCGAGGCGAACGCCCGGTCGAGGGCCGGTCCGATCTGCGACGGATCGCTCACCGTCTCGCCCGCCCCACCGAGGGCCTTGACGACCTCGTCGTACCGGGTACCCGGACGCAGGTCGCACGCCATGTCCCAGCCGTAGATCGCCTGCATCGGGTGCTTCTCGAGTCCCCACATGCCGTTGTTCCCGACGATCATCACGACCGGCAGTCCGTGACGGACCATCGAGTCGACGTCCATCAGGCTGAAGCCCGCGGCACCGTCGCCCAGTAGCAACACGATCTGGCTCGACGGCCGGGCCACCCGCGCCGCGATGGCGTATCCGGGGCCGTTGCCGAGGCAGCCGTACGGGCCGGTGTCGAGCCAGCAGCCCGGCTCGAAGACCTCGACGAACTTGCCGGCATAACTGGCGAAGTCACCACCGTCACAGATCACCACTGCGTCACGACCGAGCCGCTGACCGAGTTCGCCGTAGATGCGGCTCGGCTTGATCGGCGCCGAGTCGGCACCGAGCAGCAGGGCATCGGCCGCACGACCACGCTCCTCGGCGTCACGCAACTCGCGCACCCAGTCGCCGTGGTCGGTGCGATCGCCGCCGTAGTCGGCCCACGCCCTCAGCACCATGTTGCTGTCGCCGGCGACGGTCGGCACCGACACGTGCCCGGCCACCTGACTCGGGGCGTCGACCACGTGCACCACCTGTGCGGATCCGAACGACCCGAAGCCGAGACGGAAGTCGAGCGGCGTGCCGAGGACGACCACGAGGTCGGCCCTTGCCTTCAGCAACCCTCGGGTCCGGAGGAACGCCAGCGGGTGGTCGGCCGGCAGCGTCCCGCGGCCGAGACCGTTGAAGAAGCACGGGACACCAAGGTGCTCGACGGCAGCCCGCAACGGCTCCCACGCACCGTCCCAGTAGACGTCGCTGCCGACGATGAACGCCGGCCGCTCAGCCATGGCGATCATCCGTCCGAGTGCCTCGACCTGCTCCGGGTCGGGAGCGATGCCGAGGCCCACACACTCGTCGGGCTCCGGCACGTCACCCGACGACGGGCCGAACGCGTCGAGCGGGAAGTCGAGGAAGGTCGGACCGCGGTGCGGCGTCATCGACAGCCGAGCCGCGCGGTGCACCTCGACACCGGCCTGCGAGGCATCGCGGATCGTCGCTGCGTGCTTGGTGATCGGTGTCATCACCGGCACGTGGTCGAACTCCTGCAGCGAACCGCTGCCCCACCGCAACTCGGGTGCACGGCCGCCGAGCACCACGAGCGGCGACCCGTTGAAGAACGCCGACGTGGTGGCCGACACACCGTTGGTG
>JBEBDM010000147.1:0-2539 GCA_041156905.1 Actinomycetota bacterium
CGGCACCGTCGCAGGGAGCCGACACGATGACGAGCGGAGCGCCACCGTCGAGGTGCATCGCGGCCTTGTCGCGCGACGTGAAGATGCCGGTGCTCTCGATCACGACGTCGACACCGAGCTCGCCCCACGGCAGCGACTTGGGATCGCGCTCGCTGAGGACCTTCAGCACGTTGCCATCGACGGAGATGCCACCCTTGCCGACCTTGATGTCGTTGTCGAGGCGACCGAGCACCGAGTCGTACTTGAGCAGGTGCGCCATCTGGTCGAGCGAGCCGAGGTCGTTGACGGCCACGATCTCGATGTCGGCACCGCGCTCTTGGACGGCGCGGAAGAAGTTGCGCCCGATGCGGCCGAATCCGTTGATGCCCACGCGAACAGTCATGACGGCTGTTTCCCTTCTCTTGCGGCCCCTGCGGCCGATCACCGTCAGGCTAACCGACCCCCTCCGGCTACCGGCGGGTAACGCTCCGCACCCGATCGTCGGGTCAGGAACGGCCGATGTCGCGGTGGCTGGTGTGCACCGCGCAGCCGAGGGCGCGCAGGCGGGCGGACAGTTCCTCCACCACGGCGACGCTGCGATGACGGCCCCCGGTGCAGCCGACGGCGATGGTGAGGTAACTCTTCCCCTCCGCCTCGTACGAGGGCAGAAGCGAGCTGACGAGGGCGTGGAACCTGTCGAGGAAGTCGCTGGCCTGGGCCCGCTCGAGCACGAAGTCGCGCACGGCCGGATCGTGGCCCGTGAGCGGACGCAGGTCGTCCTCCCAGTGCGGGTTCGGGAGGAAGCGCACGTCCATCACGATGTCGGCGTCGATCGGCAGCCCGTGCTTGAACCCGAAGCTCTCGACCGCGATCTGCAGTCGGTGCGCCTCCGACTCGAGGTCGAAGGCCGCCAGCAGCCGGGCCTTCAACTGGTGCACGTTCATGTCGGTGGTGTCGATGAGCAGGTCGGCCGCCTCACGCACCGGGTCCATGCGGTCGCGCTCCATCACGATCGCCTCGACGAGCCCGCCGGCCTCGGAGGCGAACGGATGCTTGCGACGTGTCGCGTCGTAGCGCTTCACCAGAGCCGAGTCGCTCGCGTCGAGGAAGAGGAGACGAACACGGTGTCCAGCCTCACGGAGCGACGCGACCTTCGGCAACACCTCGGCGGTCTGGCGCCCTGCGACGAGGGCCAGCTTCTCGATGTCGCTGCCCGGTCGGCTCACCAGTTCGACGATCGTGTCGACGAGCGAGGTCGGCAGGTTGTCGATCACGTACCAGCCGAGATCCTCGAGCACGGCGGCCGCACCGGAGCGACCCGCTCCGGACATACCGCTGATGAGGAGGATGTCGGCCATCGACGTGATGTTACGACGAGCGCTTGGTCGTGCGCAGGTACAGCAGGCGCGGGATCGTCGCCGCCGCTGCGTACTCCTCGGCGATGGCGATGAATCCGGGCGGCGGGGCCGGCTCCTCCATCCGCTCGAGGAACAGCCCGTGGTCGGCCAGCGTGTTGATGTAGCGGCTGAGCGGACGGTGGACGAACGGGATGAAGACGTCCTTCTCGACCTCCTCGACGTTCTCCTGCTCGACGAGATAGGCACCGAGCCGCCAGTACTGCTCGGGCGGGTCGAGGAACTGGTCGTCGATCCAACCGCTGCCCGGTGTCTGGATGAGTGGATGGTTGAGGAAGAAGGCGAACCGACCACCCGGCCGCAACACACGCGCCACCTCGCTGATCGCGCTGTCGACCTCGACGATGTGCTCGAACACCAGACACGCGACAACGGCGTCGAACGTCTCGTCGGCGAAGGGCAGGCCGGCCGCACCGGCCTGCACGAAGCCCGCGTTCCCCCGCTGGTGGGCGACGCTCACGCAGTTCCAGGTCGGGTCGACGCCGACGATCTCGGCACCCATCGACGCAACGAGCCGGCTGATCTGACCGTCGCCGCAGCCGACGTCGAGGACCCGACCGAATCCCTCGAGCTCACGTGCGGCCAACGGGAGGATCTGTTCGACGTACTCGGGATCGGCGCCCTCGGTGAACCCCTCGATCCACCACTCGGCGTGCGTCTCCCAGAGTCCGTCACCGGTCGGCGGGGTCGTCGTCATGGTCCTGAGCGTAGAGTCCGGCGAATGAAGTTCTCCGTGTGGCCCAACAACCAGCGTTCGTGGGACGACACCCTCACCACGGCCCGACAGATCGAGACGCTCGGGTTCGACGGGTTCTGGTTCGCCGACCATCTCATGCCCAACCGCGCGGATGGCACCCCCGACCCCGGCGACGCCCTCGAGTGCTGGAGCGTCCTCGCGGCCGTCGGGGCACTGGTCCCGCGCGTGCGTCTCGTCTCGATGGTCTCGCCCGTCACGATCCACCACCCCGTCGTCCTCGCCAAGCGAGCCGCGACTGTCGACCAGGTCTCCGGCGGACGTGCGGTCCTCGGTCTCGGTGCCGGCTGGCAGGTCAACGAACACGCTGCCTACGGGTTCGAGCTCCCCGAGCCGGGGCCGCGGGTGGCGCGGTTCGAGGAGGCGATCCAGGTCGTCCATTCACTCCTGC
>JBEBDM010000148.1:0-4781 GCA_041156905.1 Actinomycetota bacterium
AGACGGCCCCGACGGCAGTGGCGACCAGGTCCAGGCCGTCCTCGATGCGGTCGACGAACTCGCCGGCGACGGTCGCGGCGACGTGCTCGTGTTCCTCTCTGGCGAACGCGAGATCCACGACACAGCCGACGCCCTCCGCCGACAGGCCACCGAGCGCGGATCACAACTCGAGGTGCTCCCCCTCTACGCCCGCCTGTCGGCCGTCGAGCAGCAGCGCATCTTCCAGCCACACCGCGGCCGACGTGTGGTCCTCTCCACCAACGTCGCCGAGACCTCGCTCACCGTGCCGGGCGTCCGATACGTGGTCGATGCCGGGACGGCGCGCATCAGCCGCTACAGCCACCGGCTCAAGGTGCAGCGCCTCCCGATCGAGCCGGTCTCGCAGGCGTCGGCCAACCAGCGCGCAGGCCGTTGTGGCCGTGTCGCACCAGGCGTCTGCATCCGCCTCTACGACGAGGACGACTTCCTCGGCCGCGACGCGTTCACCGAGCCGGAGATCCTCCGCACCAACCTCGCCGCTGTCATCCTGCAGATGACCGCGCTCGGGCTCGGCGACGTGTCTCGCTTCCCGTTCATCGACCCTCCCGACCCTCGAGCGGTGCGCGACGGCTACGCCCTGCTCGAGGAACTCGGCGCCATCGAGCCCGGTGACGATGATGCGCGTCGTCGCCTCACTGCCACCGGCAAGCGCCTCGCCCGACTCCCCATCGACCCTCGTCTCGGACGGATGGTCCTCGAGGCCGACCGGCACGGGTGCACCCGCGAGGTCATGGTGATCGCCGCCGCTCTCAGCATCCAGGACCCACGGGAGCGGCCCGCCGAGAACCGTGCTGCTGCCGACGAGATGCACGCCCGTTTCGTCGTGCCCGGGAGCGATCTGCTCACCCTCGTCCGGCTCTGGGACCACCTGCGCCACCAACAGCAGGAACTCAGCAAGAGCCAGTTCCGCGCGATGTGCAAGCGAGAGCACCTCCACTACCTGCGCGTGCGTGAGTGGCAGGACCTCTTCAGCCAGTTGCGTCAGGTGGCCGGCGAAATGGGTATCCGGCAGGCCACTGATGCAGGTCACCCCGACAGGGTCCATCAAGCCGTGCTCGCCGGACTCCTCTCGCACATCGGCATGCGCGACACCGTGACCCGCGACTACCGCGGTGCCCACGGCTCGCGATTCGCCCTCGGCCGCGAGAGCGTCGTGTCGAAGGGACAGCCCCGGTGGGTGATGGCCTCCGAACTCGTCGAGACCAACCGACTCTGGGCCCGGATGGCCGCCGAGATCAAGCCCGAGTGGGCCGAGCGGCTCGCCGGGCCACTCGCCCGTCGCTCGTACGGCGACCCCACCTGGGACCCGCGACGCGGGATGGCGGTGTGCCGCGAGCAGGTGACGCTGTACGGGTTGCCGATCGTCACCCGCACCATCGGGTACGACCGCGTCGACCGGGCGGTGGCGCGGGAGATGTTCATCCGTGCGGCGCTCGTCGAGGGCGACTGGACCACGACGCACGCGTTCTGGGATCACAACCGCTCGTTCCTCCACGACCTCGCCACGATGGGCAACGCCCTGCGTCGGGTCGACATCGTCGACGAGGCCGCCGTGTTCGCGTTCTACGACGCCCGTGTGGGCACCGACGTGGTCTCGACCCGCCACTTCGACCGGTGGTGGAAGGACGCCCGGTCCGCCGATCGTGACCTGCTGACGATGCGGATCGAGCACTTCGCCACCGCAGGTGGGGCGTCGGCCGACGACTTCCCGGGCACGTGGCGACAGGGCCCGCTCGAACTCGACGTCACCTACCGGTTCGACCCGGGAGCCCCCGACGACGGTGCCACGGTCCACATCCCGCTCGCCGTGCTGAACCAGGTGACCGACGACGGATTCGACTGGCACGTCGGCGGAATGCGCGACGACCTCGTCGACTCGCTCCTGCGCTCGTTGCCGAAGGAGCACCGACGCGAGCTCGTCCCGATGGCCGAGGTCTGCGCCCGCGTGTCGGCCGCGCTCCGCCACCAGGACCGCCCTCTGGTCGACGCCCTCGCCGACACACTCCGAACGGTCACGGGCGTCGCCGTCCCGCCGCGTGCGTTCGACATCGGGAAGGTCGACCCACACCTCCGGATCACCTTCGCCGTCCACGACGACCACGGCACGGTGGTGGCGACAGGGCGCGACCTCGCGGCGCTGCGGACGGCACTCGCTGCACGGACCCGGGCGGCGATCGCGAGGGTGGCCCCCGTCGACGAACGCAAGGGGATCGTCACGTGGGACATCGGCGATCTCTCCCGACTCGTCGAGACGACCCGTGACGGCCTCACCGTGCGCGGCTACCCGGCACTCGTCGACGACGGCGACTCGGTGAGCGTGCGCGTCTTCACCCGCCCCGAGTTGCAGGAGCGTGTGATGCGCGGCGGGGTCCGTCGACTCCTGCTCCTCGCCGTCCCCGTCGGCAAACGTGCCCTCGAGCAGTCCCTCCCCAGCGGCATGCCCACCACCGAGGTGCTGCGCGGCGACTGCGTGATGGCCGCCGCTGACGACCTGATCGATGCAGCCGGTGGCCCGGTGTGGGAGGAAGCCGCCTTCGCGTCGCTGGTCGGTACGGCTCGCGACGAGATGCCCGAGCTCGCGGCTCGCCTCCTGCGCACCGCCGCCGAGATCCACCAGACGGCCGAACGGGTCCGGGCGACACTGCGGACGATGACGGCACCCGCTCTGGCCGACGGGGTGGCCGACGCACGCCGCCACCTCGACCGTCTCGTGTACCCCGGGTTCGTGACCGCCACCGGCCGCGAGCGACTCGGCGATGTCCTTCGCTACGTCCGCGCGATCGAGTTCAGGGTCGCCCGCATGCCCGACGAGGCCTCACGCGATCGCTCCCGCATGGCCGAGGTCCTCCCGCTCGAGCGACGCTACGCACGCCTGCTCGACTCACTCCCGGTCGATCGTCAGACCCCCGAGTTCGTCGGGCTCGGATGGACACTCGAGGAACTGCGGGTCAGCCTCTTCGCCCAGGCACTCGGTGCTGCTCGCGGAGCGAGCACGACCAAGGTCGCCCGGGCCCTCGACCTCGCCGAGGGCTAGCACCCACGGCGCCAACCGCGCCTCGAGCTCGTCAGAGGCTGAGCGGCCCGCGCGGGTGGATGCCCATCGGGGGCAGCGCCTCGTCCCATCCCTCGGGGCACTTCTCGGGAGCGATCTCCGAGAGCGGGGCGAGGACGAAACGGCGCTCGCCGATGCGCGGGTGGGGCAGTTCGAGGTCGTCGGTGCGCAACACGAGGTCGTCGAAGTGCAGCAGGTCGACGTCGAGGGTGCGCGGCCCCCAGTGCACCTCGCGCTGGCGGTGAGCCGACGCCTCGATCGACTGGCACAGGTGCAGGAAGTCGAGAGCGTCAGCCTCGGTGTGCACCGTGACGGCCATGTTGAGGAACGCACCCTGCCCGTCGGGACCACCCACCGGGTCGGTCTCGAACACCTGCGACATCGCCACTACCACCGAGCCCGTGGCGGCGTCGGAGAGCGCACGGACGGCTCCACGGAGATACGCCTCACGATCTCCGAGGTTCGAGCCGAGGGCGACGTGGGCGACATGCACGGGCGAGCACGCTACCGGCGTAGTGTCGCCGCATGGCCGACCTCGACCACTACAGCGCTGTGTTCCCCACGCTCACGTTCGACGAGCCCTCACCCCACGTGCTGCGGCTCACCCTCGACGGGCCCGGCCTGAACGCCGTCTCACCTGCCGGTCACGCCCATCTCGCCGACGTGTGGCGCGACATCGACCGCGATCCCGACGTCCGGGTGGCGCTCATCCGGGGCGCGGGCAAGGGCTTCAGTGCTGGCGGGAGCTTCGAACTGCTCGAGCAACTGACCACCGACCCGGCCGCCCGACTGCGAACGATGCGCGAGGCACGCGACATCGTCACCAACCTCATCGAGTGCTCGACACCCATCGTCTCGGCGATCCACGGGCCTGCCGTCGGAGCAGGTCTGGTGTGCGCCCTGATGGCCGACGTCAGCGTCGCGGGACGCACAGCGAAGATCATCGACGGCCACACCCGTCTCGGCGTCGCCGCCGGCGATCATGCCGCCGTGTGCTGGCCCCTGCTGTGCGGGATGGCCAAGGCCAAGTACCACCTCCTGACGTGCGACACGCTCACCGGCGAGGAGGCCGAGCGGATCGGACTCGTGTCGCTCTGCGTCGACGACGCCGAGGTGCAGGACAGGGCACTGGCCGTCGCCGAGCAACTCGCCGCGATGTCGACCACCGCCCTCGCCTGGACCAAGCAGACCCTCCACCACTGGTACCGGCAGGCCATGCCGGCCTTCGACGCCAGCCTCGCCTACGAGTTCCTCGGCTTCGCCGGTCCCGACGCGGCCGAGGGCCTCGCCAGTCACGTCGAGAAGCGCTCCCCACGCTTCCACGCCGACTGAGCGGGTCCCCCGGCAGAAGAGCCGCACAACAGGGCCCGATACCACACGGGATCTAGCCCTCCCAACACTCACCGCTGGACAGGTCACAAATCGGTATAGCCGCGGATCCTCTTCCACCGGTCCAGTCCCCCTACCGTCCTAGACATGTCTGAACTTCCCCCGCCCTCGCTACCTGCTCCGCAGCCCCCGCCGAGCCGTAAGGGCGTCAACTGGAGGATTCTTGGACCCGTCATCGGCGCCGTCCTCATCCTCGGGGGAATCTTTGGCGCGTCCAATAAGACGGACACTGACTCCAACGATGCATCACTCGAAGCAATGCGCCTGAGTTGGAACTCGATGAGCGGAAGTGAGCAACGCG
>JBEBDM010000149.1:0-6971 GCA_041156905.1 Actinomycetota bacterium
AGTGCGTCATCGGTGTCGAGGTGCACACGCCGGGTGTCGCCCACGTGCTGGACGCGATCGACGCGGGTGGCTGGACCCACGTGCGCGTGGCCGAGGATGATGCCCTCGACCTGTTGCCGCGCATCGCACCCGGTTCCCTCACCGGTGTCCGGATCTGGTTCCCCGATCCGTGGCTGAAGAACCGCCAGCGCCATCGTCGGTTGGTGCGCGAACAGGTCGTCCCGCTCCTCGTCGAACGCCTTCGTGTCGGCGGCCTTCTGCACGTCGCCACCGACATCGACGACTACGCCCGTCAGGTTCTCGAGGTCGTGGCGGGTGAGCCGCGCCTCGCTGGCGGCGTGGTGCCGCGACCCGAGTGGCGTCCGCTCACGCGTTTCGAGCGGCGCGGTCTCGACGCGGGCCGCGACCCGGTCGACATGATCTTCACCCGCGTGTCGTGACCCGATCGGGCCAGCGCCCGATCCCGCCGTCCCGCAACAACATCCCGGTGAGCTGACGGTCCAGGTGTTGCTGGCGCCACACGAGCATCCGTTGGGCGAGGTCAAGCACCACGGCAGGGTCGGTGACCCGGGTGTTGTGAGTCGGGTCGGCGGCAAGGTCGAAGCACAGCCAGTCGCCGTCACCGAACTGCACGTACTGGTGGGTCGCCGTGCGCAGAGAGGCCAGGTTCTGGCGTTCGAGTCGCCGGTCGACGGGCCAGAGCGGGGCGCCCATCGGGATGAACGCGTCGCGCCAGTCCCACTCCCAGTGCGCCTCGTCGCGCCAGTTCGTGGGCGTCTCGCCGCGCAGCCACGGGGTGAGCGGCATCCCGTCGCACTGGAGTGGCACTGGCTGGTCGAGCATGCCGCAGAGGGTCGGCATGATGTCGACGTTCTCGGTGAAGGCGTCGACCACGCGACCGAACCCTTCCGGATGCGACGGGTCGCGCACGATCCCGATGATGTGGTAGCTCGACTCGAAGAACCCTGCCTTCTGCACGAGACCCTGGTCGCAGAGCTGCTCTCCGTGGTCGGCGGTGATCACGATCACCGTGTTCTCCCACTCGCCACGCTCACGCAGCCGCTGCCAGATCCGGCCGAGGTGCATGTCGACCTCGCTCACCATTCCCCAGTACTGGGCGCGCAGGCGGCGGACGTCCATCGGATCAGTGGGGCCACCCACCCACGGGTGCGACATCAGGATCTCGTGCAGACCGTGACGCTCGTCGGGCACGGGGAGCGGGTCGGGTCCGTCGGCCGGGTCGTACATGGTGGCGTACTCGCCGGCCGCGTCGTACGGCGGGTGCGGACGCAGGAACGAGGTGTGCGCGAACCACGGACCGTCCTGCTGGTCGAGCCAGGAGAGGAAGTGGTCGGTGAGGAACGTGGTCACCGAGTGCTCGACCGGTCGGCTGTGCTCGGTGGCGAGGGCCTCGTTCGGGTCGTGCAGGTCGTACCCGAGCGAACGCAGCCACTCCATCCACGGGGCGTGCCGTTCGTCGAGGTTGAGCAGCTCCTCGAAGCCGGGAAGGACGCCTTCCCAGTTGTGGAGCCGCCAGTCGTCGGGGTCGGTGATCTCGCGAGGGTCGGCGCCGACGTCGGTGTAGCCGAACACGACGGGGTGGTAGCCGGCACGCAGGGCGAGTCGGGCGACGTTGTCGAGCGAGTGGTCGAGCGGGGTGCCGTTGGCGACCACGCGGTTGTTCATCTGGTACGTGCCGGTGTAGAGCGCGGCCCGGCCTGGAGCACACGGAGCGGCCTGGGCGTAGTGGCGGGCGAAGCGCACGCCCTCGGTAGCGAGTGCGTCGAGGTTCGGCGTACGGACCACCGGATGACCGGCGCACGAGAGCGCATCGGACCTGAACTGGTCGAGGGTGACGAACAAGACGTTCGGACGGGAGGTGCTCACGCCCGGAGGCTATGCCACCCACCTCCCCCCAACCCCTCCGATCTCGGCGCAGATCGTCCCGGATTTCGGAACCATACGTACCGAGATCTCGGGCTGGCTGAGGGGATCGAGGATCTCGGTACGTCCTGTCGCGGAATCCGGGACGGAACGCGCCGAGATCGGTGGGGGGTGGGGGAGGGGTGGGTGGGGTGGGGGCGACGTGACGGCGGTGGAAATTTCCGGTATGTTCCACGTCGTGAGTACGTTGTCCGAGATCGCCCGTCACGCTGGCGTCGGGATCGGCACGGTCTCCCGGGTCCTCAACGACAGCCCGCACGTCAGCGACGCCATGC
This sequence comes from Actinomycetota bacterium, assembly GCA_041156905.1. Taxonomy (GTDB): domain Bacteria; phylum Actinomycetota; class Acidimicrobiia; order Acidimicrobiales; family Ilumatobacteraceae; genus UBA668. The sequence goes on from JBEBDM010000149.1 coordinate 2,220, forward strand.
GCGTGCGCGTGATGGCGTCGGCCGAGGCGGTCGGTTATCAGCCGAGCGAGAAGCGGCGGTCCCGTCGCTCCGTGTCGCCGGGTCTCGTGGGCGTGCTCGTCGCATTCTTCGACGCTCCCTCGGTGCAGCAGCGCTTCAGCGGGATCGTGCCCCGTGTGCAGTCGAACGACATGAACGTCGTGATCTACAACGTGGTGTCCCCGACGCAGGCCCGTGCCGTGCTCGCCGACCTGCCGCGAGCGACCAACCTCGACGGGTTGCTGATCATCTCGATGCCGCTCACAGGTGACGAGGAAGCAGCGCTCCGCAAGGCGAGCTTCCCGACGGCGCTGCTCGACTGCTCGGCCGTCGGTCTTCCCTCGATCACGATCGACGACCGCGAGGGTGGCCGCATCGCCACCCAACACCTCCTCGATCTCGGCCATCGCCGGATCGGTTTCGTGGGCGAGCCCGTCGACAACCCGTTCGGGTTCGTGTCGAGCGCGCATCGTGAGCAGGGTTACCTCGCTGCTCTCGAACGTGTCGGTGTCGCCGTCGATCCCGATCTCATCCGTCGCGGGTCGCACCTCCGCTCGGCGGCTCGGCAGATGACGCTCGACCTGATGGCGCTCCCCGAACCGCCCACCGCCATCGTCGCCTGCTCCGACGTGCAGGCAGTCGGTGTCCTCGAGGCTGCGCAGTCTCTCGGTCTGCGTGTCCCGGACGACCTCTCGGTGGTCGGCTACGACGACATCGAGATCGCACCGTTCCTCGGGCTCACCACCGTGCGTCAGCCGCTCGAGCGTTCGGGTGACCGTGCCGCCGAGATCGTGTTGCAGGCGATGAACGCGACTCGTCGTCCGACGTTGCACGAGACGCTCGAACTCGAACTCGTCGTCCGCTCGACGACCCGACCGCCGCGCTGAGCGGCACGGAGGCCACGTGACCACGCCGATGACCCGCGACTGGTGGCGCGACGCTGTCGTCTACCAGGTGTACGTCCGCTCGTTCGCCGACTCGAACGGAGACGGCAAGGGCGACCTGCAGGGCATCATCGACCACTTGCCTCACCTCGGCTCGCTCGGTGTCGACGCCATCTGGCTGTGCCCGTGCTTCCCGTCGCCGCAGAAGGATCACGGCTACGACGTCGCCGACTACTTCGACATCGAGCCGACGTACGGCGACCTCGCCACGTTCGACCGGATGGTCGCCGCGGCCCGTGAGCACGGGATCAAGGTCCTGCTCGACGTCGTCCCGAACCACTGCAGCAGCGAGCACGCGTGGTTCAAGGAAGCTGTCGCGGCGGGGAAGGGGAGTCCGCTGCGCGAGCGCTTCTACTTCCGTGACGGCAAGGGCGAGAACGGCGAACTGCCACCGAACAACTGGATCGCGATCTTCGGCGGCCCGGCATGGACGCGGGTCACCGAACCCGACGGCACGCCCGGCCAGTGGTACCTCCACGTGTTCACGCCGTGGCAGCCCGACTGGAACTGGGGCAACGACGACGTCCAGCAGCACTTCGACGAGATGCTCCGCTTCTGGTTCGACCGTGGGGTCGAGGGCTTCCGTGTCGATGCCGTGAGTGTCGCGGGCAAGGCCGAGGGCCTGCCCGACCAAGACGGCCTCGACGACGCGCTGACCGCCACCGAGCAGGCGAGCGCCAACGTGCACATCCAGTTCCAGGAGGTGGCCCACACGTACTGGCGTCGCTGGCGTCACCTCATCGACGCGTACGAGGCCGAGCATCCGGGCCGTTGCCTCGTGACCGTGAGCGAGGCGTACACGCCGGGCAGGCCGGAGTTGCTGCTGAAGTTCGTCGAGCGCGACCAGTTCCACCAGTCGTTCTGCTTCGACCTGATGCTCGCTCCCTGGATCGCCGGTCCGATCCGTGACGCTGTCGCCGACGTGTACGAGGTGCTCACGGATGCCGGCACCTCGGTCACCTGGACGCTCAACAACCACGACGCGCAGCGTGCCGTGACCCGCTACGGCCGTGCCAACGCGCACCTGCTCGAGTCGTGGACGAAGAACAACCTCGTGTACGTCGACGCGCCCGTCGACCTCGAACTCGGCCTGCGTCGCGCTGAGGCGATGATCACCTTCGCCGCAGCGCTCCCCGGCTCGCTCTACTTGTACCAGGGCGAGGAGTTCGGGTTACCCGAGGTGCTCGACATCCCGGCCGAACGCCGTGAGGATCCGCTGTTCATCCGCACCGAGGGCCGTGAGCTCGGACGCGACGGTTGCCGTGTTCCACTGCCGTGGGGTGCTGATCGTGCGTCGTCGTTCGGGTTCTCCGGCGACGGTTCACCTGCCGCTCCGTGGCTCCCGCAGCCCGACGACTGGGGTCGGTACGCCGCCGACGCGCAGGCCGCCGATCCGACCTCGACCTTGTCGCTCTACCACTCGCTGATGGCTGCTCGACGCTCGCTCGACCCGTCCATCGGTCTCGACTGGGAACTCACCGACCACGACTCGTTGGTGGTGTTCCGGCGCGGCTCGCTGCTCGTGGCGCTCAACGTCGCCAACACCACCGAGTCGCTTCCAGCAGGGCTCGTCGCCGGCGCCACCGTGGCGTTCAGCTCGGTGCGCGGCCACTCCGATCCGACAACCGTCCCCGCCGACGCCTGCCTCTGGCTGCGTCTGGCCCACTGAGAGGAACACCATGCACTCCGTCGGCAACGACTGGTGGCGCGACGCCGTCATCTACCAGATCTACCCGCGCAGCTTCGCCGACGCGAGCGGCGACGGCATCGGTGACATCGCCGGTATCCGCAGCCGGATCCCGCACCTCGTCGAGTTGGGCATCGACGCGATCTGGGTGAACCCGTGGTACCGCTCACCGATGTTCGACGCTGGGTACGACGTGGTGACCTACGAGGAGATCGACCCGCTCTTCGGCACCGTCGAGGAGGCCGAGCAGCTCATCGCCGAACTGCACGCCGTGGGTATCCGCACGATCGTCGACGTGGTCCCGAACCACACGAGTCACCTGCACACGTGGTTCCAGGAGGCGCTCGCTGCTGGCCCGGGTTCGCCCGAGCGTGAGCGCTACATCTTCCGTGACGGCCGCGGTCCGAACGGCGACCTTCCCCCGAACGACTGGGTGAGTTGTTTCCACGGTCCGGCATGGACCCGCGTCACCGAGGCCGACGGCACGCCGGGCCAGTGGTACCTGCACCTGTTCGCGCCCGAGCAGCCCGACCGCAACTGGGAGCACCCCGACACCGTGCGCGAACTCGAGGACGCCCTGCGCTTCTGGTTCGACAAGGGTGTCGACGGCTTCCGCATCGACGTGGCCCACTCGCTGTTCAAGGCCCCCGGCCTCCCCGACCTGAACGGCCTGACGTGGGACGACAAGTGCGGTGAGCACCCGCACTGGGACCAGCCCGGGATCCACGAGATCTACCGCTCGTGGCGCCGTATCGCCGATTCCTACGATCCGCCCCGCGTGTTCGTCGCCGAAGCATGGGTGCCCGACCACCAGCGCCTCAAGAACTACGTGCGACCCGACGAGTTGCACACCTCGTTCAACTTCGACTTCCTCACCTGCCCGTGGGATGCAGCGCGCATGCGTCGCGTCATCGACGTCTCGCTCGAGACGCTGGGCAGCGTGGGCGCACCGGCCACCTGGGTGCTCGGCAACCACGACGTCGCCCGCGTCGTGTCGCGCTATGCGCGCAAGGAGCAGCGCCGCGGTCAGAACCTCGTGCACCTCGCCAAGGAGTACGACCTCGAGATGGGCCAACGCCGCGCCCGCGCCGCGATCATGCTGATGCTCGCCCTGCCCGGTTCGGTGTACCTGTACCAGGGCGAGGAGCTCGGGCTCCCCGAGGTGGAAGACCTCCCCGGCGAGGTCATGCAGGACCCGACGTGGGCCCGCTCCGGTGGCACCGATCCCGGTCGTGACGGCTGTCGTGTCCCGCTCCCGTGGAGCCCCGAGGGTCCGACGTTCGGCTTCAACACCACCGGCGTCGAGGGTTGGCTTCCCCAGCCCGAGTGGTTCGGTCGCTACGCGGCCGCGAGCCAGGAGGGTGCAGCAGGTTCGATGCTCGGCCTGTACCGCACGATGCTGGCGGCCCGTCGGGCCGAGCCGGCCCTCGGTGGCGGCGAGATCGAGTGGCTCGAGTCGCCGTCGGGTGTTCTCGCCTTCGTGCGAGACGGTGCGCTGGCGTGCGTGGTCAACATGACCGGCATTGAGCCGTGCGCGGTGCCGGCCGGTGAGGTCGTCCAGTGCAGCGGAACGCTGACGTCCGACGGTCGGCTGCCCATCGACACCGCCGTCTGGATCCGCCTCTGACCTACCCCGCCGACCCACCGATCTCCGGCGCATGTGTGCCGAAAACCGGCACGAATACGCCGGAGATCGGAGAGGTGTCAGCGGATGGCGCGGCCGGTGCTGAGGTCGAACAGGTGCAGTTGGCTGACGTCGACGGCCAGACGCACGCTGTCGCCTTCCTTCACGCCGGTGTGCGGATCGACTCGAGCGACCAGCGATGCCGTGCCCTTGTCGGAGATCGTGGTGCTGGCACCGTCGCTCGAGACCACCTGGGCGTTCAGTTCGACGTGCAGGAGGACCTCGGAGCCGAGGCCTTCACGGATGGTGACGGTGCCGGTGAGGGTGTCGTTGGCCTCGCGGGCAAGTGTCGCGTCCTCGAGGTGCTCGGGACGGATGCCCACGGCGACGTCCTGGCCGTCGTAGCCGAAGAGCGAGGGCTTGGCAGCGATGACCGATGCGGCCACGCCGATGGTCTGGTCGCCGATGTGCAGCACGGC
>JBEBDM010000150.1:0-6192 GCA_041156905.1 Actinomycetota bacterium
GCGCCCACCCGTGCGGCCAGAGCCGTGCCATGCAGTGTCAGGCTCGATGGGCGCCCGTCTGGTCCGTCGCTTCCGCAACCGAAGCGCTCCTTCTCACGATCGTCACCGAAGGTCCGCTGAGCGCGAACGCCGCGGGCAGTTGTGCGCCGACCCCGGGCTCTGACACTCTCCTTCCTGGCATGAACGTCCACCTCGCGCAGTACAACATCGCCGTGCTCCGGCATCCGATGGAGCATCCCGACAACCGCTCGTTCTCCGACCTTCTCGACGAGACCAACCGGCTCGCCGAGGCCAGCCCCGGCTTCGTGTGGCGTCACGGGATCGACTCACGCGACGTCGACGACACGGCGTACGACGACCCCCACGTGCTCGTCAACGCCTCGGTCTGGGAGTCGTTCGAGCAACTGCGCGACTACGCCTTCCGCGGGTGGCACCGCGACGTCTTCAAGCGCCGTGCCGAGTGGTTCGTCGCGTCAGCCGCGACGATGTGGTGGGTTCCCGCGGGCCACCTGCCGTCGCTGCACGAGTGCGTCGCACGCCTGGCCTTCCAGCACGTCCATGGTTCGGGCCCGTACGCCTTCGGGATGAACGAGAAGCACGCGCAGCTCGTCGTCGAGCGACGTCCGCAGGCCGACAGCACCGATCTCGTGGCCTGTCTCGACGGGAATCATGTGGCAACCGCAGACCTCGTAAGCGATGGACGTGTCGCCCGTGTGAGCGGTCTCTCCGCCGGCGAGTCGGATGTCGATGCGTGGCTCCTCGACGCGGCGAAGGTCGCTGCACTCGAACTGGGCTGTTCGGCCATCAACGTCGGTGACGGCTCCGAGCAGCCCATCGGCCGGCCGTACCACTGGCCGCCGCGCTGACACCGCGGCGCCGCGAGGCGCCCGCTCTCAGGCGTCGACGATCTCGACGCGGACGCGCTTGTTGCCCTTGCCCTTGTTCTCGAGCTTGGTGACGCGCAGCGCACCGACCTCACGCGTCGAGCGCACGTGCGTGCCACCGTCGGCCTGCTTGTCGAGGCCCACGATGTCGACCACTCGGATCTCGCTGACCGACTCCGGGATCAGCGAGACCTTCGTACGGATCAGGTCGGCGTCCTGGACAGCCGTGTCACGCGGCAGGAACGACACCTCGATCGGCCGGTCGGCCGCGATCTCGGCGTTCACGAGTTCCTCGATCCGCTGCGCGAAACCCTCCGGCACCGGATCGAACTCGAAGTCCATGCGGGCCGAGAGCGGCTCCATGTTCCCGCCCGTCACCGGCACCCGCCACTCGTTCCAGATCACCCCGCACAGGATGTGCAGGGCTGTGTGGGTGCGCATCAGTTGGTGGCGGCGCGTCCAGTCGACGGAGCCGGACACCGTGGCGCCGACGCCGGGCAACGAGTCGCCGTCGACCGAGTGCCACACGAGATCGACCAGGGACGGGTCGACCTCGTCGGGGCCGTGGACCTTGCGCACGTCCGTGACGGGCAGGCCGTCGAGCATGCCGACGTCGTGGGGCTGGCCACCCCCGGTGGCGTAGAAGGCCGTGCGGTCGAGCGCCACCCTGCCGTCGCGGACGGCCACGACGGTGGCGGTGAACTCACGCAGTTCGGCATCGCGGAGATACAGCAGGTCGGTCATGTCCGTGAGTCTGGCGCGCCGGACCCCCACCAGGCCACCGGCGTAGGGTGGGTTCATGGCTGGTGACGACATCCACGACGCGCGACGCGCCCTCGCCCTGCTCGACCTGACCGAGCTCGGCGACTCGGCCACCGACGACGACGTCGAGCGGCTCTGTGAACGGGCCCACGGTCCGCACGGGTCGGTCGCCGCCGTGTGCGTCTGGCCGCGGCACGTCGCCCTCGCTGTCGAGCGGCTGTGGGGCACCAACGTCCGGGTCGCGACCGTCGTCAACTTCCCGACCGGCGACGAGCCAGTGGCCGAGGTGGTGGCGATGACCGAGCAGGCACTCGCTGACGGAGCCGATGAGATCGACCTCGTGCTTCCCTACCGCGACGCCCTCGCCGGCGACACGGCGACTGCTGCGGCGATGATCGACGCCGTGCGGGCGGTGGTCCCTCCCGACAGTCACCGGCTGAAGGTGATCCTCGAGACCGGTGAGCTCCGTGAGCCCGGCCTCGTCCGCTCGGCCGCCGAACTCGCCGTCGCCCACGGTGCCGACTTCGTGAAGACCTCGACCGGCAAGACACCCGGCAACGCCACACCCGAGGCGGCGCGGGTGATGCTCGAGGTGATCCGGGCCGAACGCGACCGTGGCGGCCGCTCGATCTCGCTCAAGCCGAGCGGAGGGATCCGCACCCTCGACGACGCCCGCACCTACCTCGCCCTCGCCGACGAGGTCATGGGGGCCGCGTGGGCGACACCGGAGACGTTCCGGTTCGGGGCGAGCGGGCTGCTCGGTGCGCTCGAGGGTGTCCTCGGTACCTCGGGCGGCAACGGAGCGAACACCGACCGAGGGGGCTACTGATGATCCCGCAGGAGGTCATCCGCGCCAAGCGAGACGGCCACGCACTCTCCGGCGACGACATCGCCGCGTTCGTCCGTCGGTTGGTGAGCGGCGCCGTCACCGAGGGTCAGGCCGCGGCGTTCGCAATGGCCGTGTACTTCCGGGGCATGTCGACCGACGAGGCCGTCGCGCTCACGACGGCAATGCGCGACTCGGGTGCGGTGCTCGACTGGGACCTTCCCGGTCCGGTGCTCGACAAGCACAGCACGGGCGGGGTCGGCGACACCGTGAGCCTGATGCTCGCTCCGCTCGTCGCGGCGTGCGGTGGCTACGTGCCGATGATCAGCGGCCGCGGGCTCGGCCACACCGGCGGCACCTACGACAAGATGGAGAGCATCCCCGGATACGTCGCGGCACCGACGATGGCCAGGTTCCGCTCGACCGTCGCCAAGGTCGGGTGCGCGATCATCGGCCAGACGGCCGACCTCGCCCCCGCCGACAAGCGGCTCTACGCCGTGCGCGACGTGACAGCCACGGTCGAGAGCATCCCGCTGATCACGGCCTCGATCCTCTCCAAGAAACTCGCCGCGGGCCTCGACGGCCTGGCGATGGACGTCAAGACCGGCAACGGCGCGTTCATGCGCACTCTCGCGGACTCTCGTCGACTCGCTCGTAGCATCGTGGGTGTCGCCGGTGGAGCCGGGCTGCCCAGCGTCGCCCTTGTCACCGACATGGACCGCCCACTCGCCGATGCAGCAGGCAACGCCCTCGAGGTGGCATACGCCGTGGAGTACCTGACGGGCACACGACGAGAGCCGCGCATGCACGAGATCGTGATGGCCCTCGGCGCCGAGATGCTCGTGCTCGGTCGGATCAGCCGCACCACCACCGCGGCCCGCCGTCGGCTCGAGGAGGCTCTCGCGAGCGGTGCCGCGGCTGAACACTTCGCGCGCATGGTCGCCCAGCTCGGCGGACCGAAGCGGCTCCTCGAGCAACCGTGGAAGCACCTCGAGCGCGCCCCGATCGAGGTGGCTGTCGCTCCCGCCCGCGCCGGTCGTGTCCGATCGGTCGACACCCGTGCGGTCGGGATGGTCGTCGTCGCGCTCGGCGGCGGACGCACGCGCCCGCAGGACCCCGTCGACCACGCCGTCGGCCTCACCCGGCTCGCGGGCCCCGGCGACGAGGTCGGATCCGACCGACCGCTCGCCATCGTCCACGCCCGCACCAAGGCTCAGGCCACCGAGGCCACCCGCCTGCTCCAAGCCGCCTACTCCGTGAGTGCGGGCAGCCGTCCATCACCCGAACGCGGAGTAGTGCTCGACCGCCTCACCCCCTGACCCACCCCAACCCCTCCGATCTCGGCGCGTATCGTCCCGGAAACCGGGACTATCCGTACCGAGATCTCGGGCAGGGCGGGACGACGGATTTTCTCGGTCCGTATGGTTCCGGAATCCGGGACGATACGCGCCGAGATCGGTGGGGTTACTGGGGTTCCTTGGGGAGGCCCAGGACGCGCTCGCCGACGATGTTGCGCTGGATCTGGCTCGTGCCACCCCAGATCGTCTCGGAGCGGGAGAAGAAGAAGGCGCTCATCATGGCGCTGACCGGATAGCCGGGGCGACGCTTCTCGCGGGCCGTACCGGGCCACGAGCCGGCGGCCGATCCGGTGTCGACGAGCATCGACGACGCACCGAAGATGTCGAGCGCGAGCTCCATCGCTTCCTTGTGCATCTCGGTCCAGAACATCTTGTTCGTGGCGCCGAGTGCCGCGATGCCGAGGTCCTTCGAACCGGTCAGCGTCGCCGAGAGCGAGCGCAGGCCGTTGACCTTCAGGATCTGGATCTTGGTGTAGTAGCGCATCAGGCCCTGGCGGATCACCGGATCATCGATCGCGCCATTCGCCTCAGCGGCGGCCACCATCTGCTTGTACTCGTCCTCGAAGCGGCGGTAGCCGGTGGTGGCGCTCATGCCGCGCTCGAAGGCGAGCGTCGAGTTGGCGACCTTCCAGCCGTTGTTCACGCCGCCGACGACGTTGTCCTTCGGGCAGCGCGCATCGGTGAAGAACACCTCGCAGAACTCGGCGGTGCCGTCGGGCTGAACGATGCCGCGCACCTCGACGCCCGGCTGCTTCATCGGCACGAGGAGGTACGAGATGCCCTTGTGCTTCGGCGCGTCGGCGTCGGTGCGGGTGAGCAGGAAGCAGTAGTCGGCGTGGTGACCCTGGGTCGTCCAGACCTTCTGGCCGTTGATGACCCACTCGTCGCCGTCGAGGATCGCCGAGGTCTTGAGCGAGGCAAGGTCGCTGCCCGAGTTCGGCTCGCTGAAGCCCTGGCACCAGCGCATCTGGCCGCTGAGGATCTTCGGCAGGAACTCCTTCTTCTGCTCCTCGGTGCCCCACTGGAGGATGGTGGGGCCCACGAGCGTGTCACCGAAGAAGTCGGCGCGCATCGGCGCCTTGGCCTTGGCGAACTCCTCGGCCAGCACGACACCCTGCATCGTGCTGAGGCCCTTGCCGCCGTACTCCTTGGGCCAGGTCGCGCAGATCCAGCCACCGCCGTACAGGCGGGCCGGCCAGCCCTCGTTGAAGGCCTTGCGGTCCTCGGCCGACATCTCGAAACCCTCGTCGAACCATCCCGCCGGCAGGTTCTCGACCAACCAGGCCTTGATCTCGGAGCGGAAGGCCTCGTCTTCGGCGGAATAGTTCAGATGCATGCCCCGAGTCTTGCCGCGGTCGGGACGGTGCTCCCAACCGAGCACCGACCTTGTCGGGGCTAGGGTCGCCCCATGACCTCCGAGCCGTCGTTCGACGCCCTGCTCCCGCCCGACATGGCGGCCAAGGTCGAGGCCGTCGGCGTGACCAAGGCCGGCCTGCCACTCGCCCGGATGATCCCGCTCGGAATCCTGGCCGGGGCCTTCATCGGGCTCGGCGCCCACTTCTCCACCGTCATCACGGCCGACACCGCCCTCAGCCCCGGGATCAGTCGCCTCCTCGGTGGTCTCGTGTTCTCGCTCGGGCTCGTGCTCGTCGTCGTCTCCGGCGCCGAACTGTTCACCGGCAACACCCTCATCGTCGTCGCCACCGTCGATCGCAAGGTCCGGGTCAGGGCCCTCCTGCGCAACTGGTTCGTCGTGTACGGGTCGAACTTCGTCGGCGCAGCGGCCACGGCCCTGCTCGTCCACGCCTCGGGACGGCTCGATGCCGGGGACGGCAGCGTCGGTGCACGGGCCGTCGCCATCGCCGAGGCGAAGTCGGGACTCACCTTCGGCAACGCCGTCGCGAGCGGCATCCTCGCCAACGCGCTCGTGTGTCTCGCTGTCTGGATGACCCTCTCTGCCCGTTCCCTCGTCGACAGGGTCGTCGTCATCGTCCCGCCGATCACCGCCTTCGTGGCAGCGGGCTTCGAGCACAGCGTCGCCAACATGTACTTCTTCCCCGTGGCCCTCTTCCACGGCACACCCGACGGTTCGCCGGCGACGTGGTCGGCGTTCCTGCTCGACAACCTCGTGCCCGTCACCCTCGGCAACATCGTCGGCGGCGCCGTCTTGGTGGGGCTCGTCTACTGGTTCGTGTACCTGCGCCGGGCCGGTTCACAGTCCGTTCACACACGCTGAACTCACCCGACACACACCACTCGTACCGTGCCGTGCATGGGCAGCCCGGCTCCTGTGCACGATCGTGACGACACCCCCCTCTTGCGTCATGGTCGCCAGGAGCGGGCTGTCCTGGAAGCCCTCGTG
>JBEBDM010000151.1:0-8818 GCA_041156905.1 Actinomycetota bacterium
CTCGTACTCGGTCTCGCCGAGCACGCGCCCGTCGACGGCCACCTCGTGGGTGACGAGCCCGCGCCCGTCGAGCTCGAGGGGAGGCAGGTCGTCGCCCGGGTCGAGCAGCGACTCGATGCGGGTCTCGGCCGTGACGCGGATGCCGCTCGTCGGGTCGGCAGGGATGTCGATGGTCAGCCGGACGTGATCGGCGTACCACGCAGCCCCGGAGAGACGGGCCGACTCACGGGCGGTGGTCATCGTCAGGCCCCGAGGAAACCGGAGATCAGATCGAGGGCAGTGTCGACCTCGTCGAGAGTGTTGTAGTGGGTCGGGCCGACGCGCACGACGCCGCCCTTGTCCTCGAGCCCCAGGTACCGGATCACGGGGAGAGCGTACGAGTGTCCGTTCCACACGTAGACACCGTGTGCGTCGAGGTGGCGCGCCATGTCGGCCGGGTCGAGGCCGTCCTTGCTGAACGAGACGGTGGGAACGCGACGCTCGACAGCGGACGGATCGGTGATCCCGTGCACACGGACCCCGGGGATCGAGGTGAGTCCCCCGATGAGGCGCAGGCTGAGTGCGTGCTCGCTGTCGGCCATGGCGGCGAGGCCGGCGTGCACCGAGCGGGTGCGGTCGTTCATGGTGGGATCAGTGGGTCGGAACGCGGCGCCCATCTCGTCGCCGACCCATGCGAGGTACTCGACCGCTGCGAGGACACCGGCCTGGCCCTCGTGCGACTGACAGCCCGTCTCCCACCGGTTCGGGGCGATGTCGGGAACGACGCTGAGCTTGTACGAGCGCAGCCGCTCCATGTGCTCGGGTCGCCCCCACAGGACGCCCTGGTGCGGACCGTAGAACTTGTAGGTCGAGGCGACGAGGAAGTCGGAGCCGATGGCCCGCACGTCGATCGGGCCGTGGGGCGCGTACTGCACCGAGTCGACGTACGTGAGAACGTCGTGCTCGCGGAGCAGGGCACACATCTGCTGCACCGGGTTGATCGTGCCGAGGATGTTCGAGGCGTGGTTGATGGCGGCCATGCGGGTGCGCGGGGTGATGAGCGCGGCGAGTTCGTCGAGGTCGAACTCGTAGGTGTCGTGCGAGAAGGGCAGGGTCTTCACCACCATGCCGCGCTCCTCTGCCATCGTGCGCCACGTGGTGTTGTTCCCGTCGTGCTCCATGTGGGTGAGGATCAGCTCGTCACCCTCCTGGAACTGCGGACCGAGCGCCCTGGCCATCATGAAGGTCAGGGTGGTCATGTTCGGACCGAACACGATCTCGCGCCACGACCCGGCGTGGAACATGTCGGCCACGGCCTCGTGCGCTCGCTGGACCATCGCCGTCGACTCGCGCGACGTCCGGAAGTTGCCGCCCATGTTGGCGTTGAACTCGACCATCGACGTCCGCATCGCGTCGAGCACGCGCTCGGGCAGCTGGGTGCCGGCCGGGTTGTCGAGGTAGGTGCGCGGCCGGTCGGCGTGTGCTCCCTCGCCGTGTCGGAGCGCGAGTGCAGGGAACTGCGGCCGGATGATGTCGAGGTCGAGGGCCATGGGATCTCCTGGTCTGGCGCGCGCCGTGGATGTCTTGTACGGTGTGCAAGGTATCACTCCGGAGGGGAAGGGGTCACCTGTGGCCGAGCGCGCAGCATCGAGTGCCGATGGCGGCTCCACCGAGGCGCGGGCGCGACGTGAGGCGGTGGCGACGGGGCTACTGCCGATCGTCCGCGTGGCCGACCAGCCGTGGCGCTGGACGATGGCCGAGCGTCAGGAGCGCTACGGGTGCCCGGCGGTGGGAGTGGCTGCGATCAAGGACGGAGAGATCGACTGGGTCGACACGTTCGGCGTCTCCGATCGCGACTCCCCGCAGCCGGTGGGCCCCGACACGATCTTCATGGTCGCGTCGTGCAGCAAGCCCGTCACGGCGATGTTGGTGCTCCAACAGGTTGAGCGCGGGGTCCTCGATCTCGACGTCGACATCAACACCTACCTGAGGCGCTGGCAGGTGCCGGTCAACGAGTTCACCGCCGAGAACCCGGTGACCCTGCGTCGCGCCCTGAGCCACACGGCTGGCCTCAACATCAACGGGTGGGGGTCGGTCCCCCAGGGCAAGCCCGTCCCGACCGAGCTCGACCTCCTCGAGGGACGGCCTCCCTCGAAACTTCCCGCCGTGCGGGTCGACAAGGCCTATGACGGTGTCGACCGTTACTCGGGTGCCGGGTTCCTGCTCTCCCAGATGCTCCTCGAAGACGTCCTCGGGCGGCCCTTCCCCGAGATCGCCCAGCAGTTCGTGCTCGGTCCACTCGGGATGACGCGCAGCACCTACGCCCAGCCGTTGCCGGCGGCCTATCACCACGACGTCGCATCAGGCCACGGCGACGATGGCAGCCCGATGCCGGGTGGCTGGATGATCCACTCGGAGATGGGCGCCGGCGGTCTGTTCAGCACGCCTCGCGACTACGCGCGGTTCCTGATCGCCGCTCGCGCTGCCTACCACGGCGAACCCGGTGCGATCCTCGGACACTCACTCGCTCGGGAGATGATGACCCGTGAGGCGAAGGGCACGTTCGGTCTCGGGTTCCGCGTGCTCGGTGACGGCCCCACGGCGCGCATCAACCACGGTGGCAGCAGCGACGGCTACCAGAGCGAGACCAACCTGTTCCTCGAGAGCGGCGACGGTGGTGTGGTGCTCACCAACTCGACGTCGGGTCTGTTCCTGTACCGCGAGGTCCACAACGCTCTCGCCGACGTTTACGGGTGGCCGGGATTCATGCCTGAGCCGAAGCACCTGCGTCAGATGTCGGAGGACGAGATGCAGAAGATGGCGGGCAACTACCGCATCCTCGCCGGCATCGAACTGCCGCGCATCAGGGTGTGGGTGGAGGACGGCCGGTTGTTCTACGAGGTCCCCGGGCTGCGTTTCGGTGTGCAGGAGGCCTTCATCGACGTCAACGGTGTGCTGTTCAGCCAGACCGGGCCGTTCGAGACGCATCTCACCTACGGGCCCGACGGCCGGGTGATGGCGATGGACGTCGTCGAGGGTGGCGTGCCGATGATCCGTGCCGAGCGTGAGGCCTGACCATGTGCTTGCGAGTTCTTGTACGTCGTACAAAGATGACGCCCAGCGTCGAACAAGGGGGAGAGAAATGACCAGACGTCCTCGTCGGATGCACCGCGGTGTGGTGGCGGTGTTCCTCGCAGCCGGCCTGCTCGGAGCCTGTGGCGGCAACTCGCCGTCGTCGGGTACCGAGCCTGCCTCCACGGAGGGGGGCGGTAGCACGGCTCCCACCGAGACCACTGAGGCGCCCGTCTTCACCAACCCGCCGACGACCACCAACCCCGAGCTCGTCCCGGTGGCGGGTGGCTCGCTGATCGTCTCGATCGAGGGAGACTCCCCCGGATTCCGCCCGTACGCCGATCCGTGGGCCAATGGCGGTCACAACGTCGCCAAGGCCGTGTTCGACTCGCTCGCCACCTACGACTCGAGCGGAAAGGTCGTGCCGTACCTCGCCGAGTCGATCGCGGCCAACGACGACGCGACCGTGTGGACCATCGTGCTCCGCGGCGGCGTGACGTTCCACAACGGTGAGCCGTTCAACGCCGACGCTGTCCGTCAGAACCTGCAGGCGTCCAAGGACAGCCCGGCCTTCGGTTCGCAGCTCAAGCTCCTCGACTCGATGACCGTGGTCGACGACCTCACTCTCGAGCTGAACATGACCCAGCCGTGGGCGACGTTCCCGAACTCGCTCGTCGGCGAGGTCGGTTCGCAGATCGGCTACATGGCCGCTCCGGCGATGATCGCCGACCCCGACGGCGGGCGCGCTCCCATCGGCACCGGCCCGTTCACCTTCGTCGAGTGGGTTCCCGACGATCACCTGACCGTCGCTCGCAACGAGTCGTACTGGCAGCGCCCGGCGTACCTCGACGAGGTCGTGTTCAAGCCGATCCCCGACAGCACGTCGCGCAAGGCGGCCTTCGACGCGGGCGACACCGACGTGTACTACACGGGTTCGTCGAGCGAGATCACCGACTACCTGGTGATGCAGGAGAACGGTGAGCTGAACGTGGCCATCGGCGCTCCGAGCGAGCCCGACGTGGTGATGTTCAACACGCTGAAGGCACCCTTCGACGACGTGCGCGTGCGTCGCGCCCTGGCGATGGCCGTCGACATTCCTCGTCTGTACGACTTCCTCGATGCGACCGGTGTGAAGCAGCCCCTGACGGGCCCCTACGCAGCGAGCTCGTTCTGGTTCACGGAGAGCGACTATCCGGAGTTCGACATCGAGGGCGCCGCGGCGCTCATCGCCGAGTACGAGGCCGAGGTCGGCCCGGTGGTGTTCGACTTCAACGGCAACCAGGATCCGTGGATCACCTCCTACCAGGAGTTGTTCCAGTCGATGTGGACCGAGATCGGCACCGAGGTGAACATCGTCTCGAAGGCGCAGAGCGAGAACATCGCCTCGGTGATCGCGGGCGATTACCAGGTCGTCCTCTGGGGCGGCATCGGTGGTGGCGACCCCGACACCGACTACCCCGACTTCCATTCGGGTACGGGCCTGAACTTCTCTGGCTTCAACACGCCCGAGATGGATGCCGCGCTCGACGCTGGTCGGGCCCTCACCGATCCGGACGCTCGCAAGGAGCAGTATGCGATCGTGCAGAAGGTCCTCGGCGAGAACGTGCCCTTCATCTGGACGGGGACCAACCAGTTCGGCGTGATGTCGAAGCCGACGATCCAGGGCATCGGCGAGTTCCTGCTCCCCGACGAGTCGGCGGGTCAGGCCATCACCGGTGGTCGTATCTTCCTGAAGGACGTCTGGCTCGTCCAGTGATCCGATGAGTTCGTGGATGACGCGTCTGTTGCGGCTGGCGGCCGTGCTGCTGGCCGTGACAGCCGCGTCGTTCTCGATGATCAGCCTGTTGCCGGGCGACTTCGCCACGGCGGCACTCGGTGCGAACTCCACCGAGGAGGACCGCCAGAAGGTCCGCGAGGAACTGAACCTCGACGACCCGCTACCGGTGAGATACGTGCAGTGGCTGGGTGACGCCGTACAGGGAGACCTCGGGGTGTCGTACCGCACCCGTCAGCCGGTGGCCGAGGCGCTCGGCGAGCGAATGGGCGTGACGATCCAACTGGTGTTGATGGCCCAGTTGTTCGCTCTCCTCCTGGCGGTCCCGATGGCGATCGGTGGTGCCCTACGCCAGGGCTCGTGGCTCGACCGCACGTTGAGCGGTGTGCAACTGGCGATGATGGCGACGCCCGGATACCTCGTCGCCATCGCCCTGATGATCGTCTTCGCCGTCAAGCTCGGGTGGTTCGACACCACCGGGTTCGTCCGCTTCGGCGACGATCCACTCGGGAGTCTCCGCTCCCTCCTGCTCCCGGCCATCGCCCTCGGGCTCGAGCCGGTCGCGATGTACGCCCGCGTCCTGCGCACCGACCTGATCTCGACCTTCGACCAGGACTTCATGTGGCTCGCTCGGGCGAAGGGGAACAGCACTCGGCGCATCGTGTGGCGCCACGCACTGCGACCCTCGTCGCTCGGCGTCGTCACGCTCACCGGCATCTCGCTCGGCCGGATGATCGGTGGAACGGTTCTGGTCGAGACGATCTTCGCCCTCCCCGGACTCGGCCGCTTCACGATCGAGAGCATCTCGAACCGTGACTTCCTCTCGCTGCAGGGTTCGATCGTGGTGCTGACCGTCGCGTTCGTCGGTGTGAACTTCCTCGTCGACATCCTCCTCGGGGTGATCGACCCGCGGACCCGGGCCGTGGAGCGTGCCGCGTGAGTCACGACCATCCGGCCGCCGAGCGCCGGGGCCTCGGCCTCGCCGCGTGGGTGAGCATCGGCTGGCTCGTCCTGCTGGGTGGGGCGGCGTTGCTCGCCGACGTCCTCCCCTTCTACGACCCGTCCGACACGCGGGCGGGTATCCCGCTCTCCATCCCGACCGGGCAGAACTGGCTCGGCACCGACCAACTCGGGCGCGACCTACTCTCCCGCACTGTCCACGGAGCGAGGGTCTCGATCATCGTCGGGATCGCCGCTGTCGTTCTCTCGTCGCTGGTCGGTGGCACGGTCGGTCTGCTCGCGGGTTACTTCCGCCATCGACTCGAGGGTGTCTCGCTGTTCGCCGCGGACGTCCTGATGGCCTTCCCGACGATGTTGCTCGCCGCATCCATCGTGGCCTTCTCCGACAGCCGGGGACTCACGACGGTGGTGCTCGCGATCGCGTTGATCTACTTCGGTCCAACGATCCGCATCGTGCGTGCCCTGACCCTCACGATCTCGACACGTGAGTACGTCGTGGCGGCGCGCTCGCTCGGCGCTCGACACGGTCGGGTGCTGTGGCGTGAGGTCATGCCGAACGTGATCCCCACCCTGTTGTCGATGATGATCGTGGCGATGGCCGGTGCCGTGATCGCCGAGGGTGGTCTCGCGTACCTCAACCTCTCGGTCGCCCCGCCGACCTCGACCTGGGGCTCGATGATCGCCGCGGGCAAGCCGAAGATCGAACAGAGCCTCTACCCGGTACTGATCCCCGGGGCGGCGCTCTTCCTCACGGTGCTGGCACTCACCCTCATCGGCGACGCGATCCAGAAGCGCCACGGGCGCGACCTCGGCGCCGTCTGAGCCACGACGTCTGAGGGCGGTGGCTGGCTAGCGCCGTCGACCTTCTGCTCGTGCGGCGATCCCCGTCAGGAGGAGGTCGAGCATGTACTCGAACGACTCGTCGGGCAGCCGGTGCGACTCCGCGCTCCAACGCAACGAGAGGGCACGGTTCGCCATCTCGTCGAAGTGCTTGGTGACGGCGGGGAAGCGTTCCGGGTCGAGCGCCCGGAGATCGCGTTCGTTCTCGGCGACCGACTCCTCGGACGGGTCGATGACCCGGGCGAGCTCCATGACGACGAAGCCCTGCACGGCGCCGAGGATGGCGTTGTAGGCGTGGATGACCTCGTTGCCCAGACCGGCCGTGTCGAGGTGCCGGAGGACGGCGTCGGGGATCGCGATGTTCTCGGGGTTGCGGGCGCGCTCGACACTCACCAGTCGCGCCACGTTGGGATGCCGGTGTGCATGGTCGCGGTAGTTGCGTGCGAGGGAGCGGGCCCAGTCGTCCCAGTTCTCGGTCGTGGGCATCTCGATCCCACCGAGCCAACGCGCCTCGACCAGTCCGAGCAGTCGGGCGCGGTCGCCGACGTGCCAGTAGAGGGTGGCGGGGAACACGCCCATCTCGGTCGCGAGGGATCGCATGCTGAAGCCCTCGTGGCCACGCTCCTCGATGAGACGGAAGGCCGTGTCAACGATGGCGTCGGCCGTGACCGGGACCTCGGCCCGAGCGCCGCGCTTGCGGGTGGGGCGTGTGGCTGTCATGTCGTGGTCCTCTCGGGAGACGCGGCGAGCACCCAGCCGCTGGAGTCAGGTCGTCGGGCGTCGGTGCCCCAGCCGCGCAGGCGTCCCTCACGCACCGCGGCGTGGAGAGCAGCGCCATGGGTGCGGCGGAGATCGGCGGCCTCGTCGGGTCGTTCGAGCCGCCACGAGGTCCAGGCCTCGGGCACGGCGAGAAGTTCGTCGTCGGGACCGGCGAGCACCGAGCCACCACGGAGCGGAGCATCGAGTCGCCATTCGACCTCGACACGATCGGTGGTGTCGCCGGTGTTGAAGGCGTCGGTGCGGTCGCCGTAGCAGTGCGGGAGGAAGTCGACCACCGTCGCCCCGAGTCGGAGCAGGTTGAACCGGGCGTTCGTGGCCAGCAGCGGGTCGAAGGTCCAGCGCATGCGCGTGATGCCGTGCGCAAGTGCGAGCGATCGCTGGGCGAGTTTCAGGGCGAGACCGACGCCGGTGCCGCGCTGGTCGGAGGTGACGCCGACCTGGTGTGAGTGGAGGTGCGGACCGTGTTCGCCCGGGACCTCGTTCCAACCGAGCCAGCCGAGCGCGAAGCCCACGGGCCGCTCGCCCTGTCGGGCCAGGAGGAGGCAGTTGCCACCGAGTGCGAGGCCGCGCAGGAGGTTACGGGGAGGGACGATCTCGGGGCCCCAGATCTCGGCCATGAGGGCGCGCAGCACGTCGAGGTCGGCGGGCTCGGAGAGAGGCACGATCGTGACTCCGGCGCGCTCCGCCGCCTCGCGGGCCTCGGCGAGTGCCTGACCGTGGGTGACCGCGCTGGTCATCCGGCTGCCCTCTCGACCGACCGTGCGGCGTGGGCGATGAGCACGTCGGCGACGCACTCGGTGACCCGTCGCGTGGTGGGCAGGTGCAGGAACTCGTTCGGCCCGTGAGCGTTCGACTCGGGGCCGAGCACGCCGACGAGGAGGAACTGGGCGTCGGGCAGGCCCTTGCCGAGCATTCCCATGAACGGGATGGTCCCGCCCACGCCGCAGGAGGCGACGGGTGCACCGAAATGGTCGAGGCTTGCGCGAGCGGTGGCTGCCGAGAGCCACGGAGCGAACGCGGGTGACTCCCATCCCGGCCCACGGGCTCCGTCGCGGAGGGTGACGTGCGCGCCGTACGGGGGCTCCGCCTCGAGTACCGCGCGCATCTCGTCTCCGACGGCCCACGTGTCGGCGGTGGGTGGGAGGCGCAGCGACAGCTTGACGCTCATGCGCGAGCGGAACACGTTGCCGGCATCGGGCACCGGGGGCAGGCCGTCGGCGCCGATCACCTCGAGGGCAGGACGCCACGTCTCGTTGACGAGTTCCTCCGCGGCATCGACACCCATCGACGCGAGACCCTCGACGGGTCGGAACGACGTGGAGAGCGCGGGGAAGGCACCGGCCGCGATCGCGGCCTCCTCGATGCGGTGCGGCGGGATGACCACGTTCGCCGACTTGAGCAGCACCCGACCGC
>JBEBDM010000152.1:0-6868 GCA_041156905.1 Actinomycetota bacterium
TGCCGAAGTGGAACACGATTTCGATCTCCGGCTACCACATTCGCGAAGCTGGCAGCACCGCCGTGCAAGAACTCGCGTTCACGCTCGCGAACGCGATCGCCTACGTTCAGGCGGCCGTCGACGCAGGGCTCGACGTCGACACGTTCGCGCCGCGGCTGTCGTTCTTCTGGAACGGCCACAACAACTTCTTCGAAGAGGTCGCCAAGTTCCGTGCGTCGCGTCGCATCTGGTACCGACTGATGACGGAGCGCTTCGGTGCGAAGAAGGAGTCGAGCAAGTTGCTCCGCTTCCACACGCAGACCGGCGGTAGCACGCTCACCGCGCAGCAGCCCGAGAACAACATCGTGCGCGTCGCCGTGCAGAGCATGGCGGCCGTCATGGGCGGCACGCAGAGCCTCCACACCAACGGCTTCGACGAGGCCCTGAGCCTGCCCACCGAGCGGGCTGCGCGCATCGCGCTCCGCACCCAGCAGGTCATCGGGTACGAGAGCGGCATCGCCGACACCCCCGACCCGCTGGCCGGGAGCTACTTCGTCGAGACGCTCACCGACGAGGTCGAGCGCCTGGCGTGGGAGTACATCCACCGCATCGACGAGATGGGCGGAGCGGTCGAGGGTATCGAGGCCGGCTTCCAGCAGGACGAGATCATGGAGGCGGCCTACGCCTACGCGAAGAGCATCGACGACGACGAACGCGTCATCGTCGGTGTCAACAAGTTCACGGTCGACAACGAGCCCGAGCCGGATCTCTTCCCGATCGATCCGGCGCTCGAGGCCGGCCAGCGCGAGCGACTCGCCGCGTACAAGGCCAACCGCGACACTGCGGCCCTCGCGGCACGTCTCGCCGACGTCGAGGCAGCGGCGCGCGGTACCCAGAACCTGCTGTATCCGATGAAGGACGCGATCCGCGCCGGGGCGACCCTCGGCGAGGTCAGTGACGCGCTGCGCAACGTGTTCGGGGTGCACCAGCCTCGCTGACGGCCGCTGGCAGACTGGCGGCCATGACCCGAGCGAACCGACCGTCGCTGCGCGCGTGCGCGCTCTCGGCGCTGCTCGTGGTCGCCGCGTGTTCCGGCGAGTCGTCCGCACCGACCACGTCGTCGGAGTTCTACTTCCCGCCGGACGAGGCCGCGAGCACCCTCCTGCCGATCATCCCCGAGACCCTGCCGTCGCCCGAGACGATCGTGATCCCGCCCGACGCGCTGTTCGGCGGCGACCTGTGCGACGCACTCGACACCGACGAGGTGCCGGTCGAGCGGGTCGAGTACCTGGCGATCGACGCCTGCCAGTTCACCCTCGCGGGTGCGTCGGGTGACGTCGTGCGCATCGAGGTGGTCACGGGGGCGGAGTTCCTCGAGCGTCCGTCCGATGCCAACGACGAGGACCTCACCGGCTGGCCCGAGACCGTCGACGTCGCGTGGTCCGCCGTCGTCTTCGCCGGTGTGCGGGTGATGGTGCGCGTCGAGAACGGCTCCTTCGGGGTTACTGCGCCGACGCTCGCGGTCGCCCGGCGGATGGCCCGTTCGGCTGCTCAGTGGGTGGTGGGTGGAGCGCCGACCGAGGTCGATGCCGATCCCGTCGACGAGACCGTCCCGACGGACACGGCGCCACCGGAGTCGGGAACCCCGTCGACGAGCAGCAGCGAGCCGGTATCGGGCGAGACGGTGCCGACAGACACGGTCACTGCGACGACGTGATGTGGCGGAGGCTCACCGACGGGCGTTCCGGGACCGCCATCTCGTCGACCGGCCAGCCGAGGTAGATGATCGCCACGATCGTGGACTCGGGCTCGAAGCCGCAGAGTTCGACCACGGCCTCGTTGGCCCCCTTGGGGCACGAGCCCCAGTAGGTGGCCAGTCCGTGTGCCGTGGCGGCGAGGAGAAGGTTCTGGATGCCGGCGGCGACCGCGTCACGGTTCTCCGCGGTGCGCAGGTCGCTGTCACCGGCGGCCGATGCCACGACGAGGGTCGCGGGTGTCCGCAGGTACTTGCCGCGGGCCTTGTCGACCTTCTCGGGCGGATCGCCGTAGGCCGCCATGGCATCGGCGATCACCTCGCCCAGAGCGGCGCGTCCGTCACCGTCGCAGAGGGCGAAGCGCCACGGCCACGTGCGCTTGTGGTTGGGTGCCCACTGGGCCAGTTCGCAGAGTTCGGCGACGAGTTCGGCCGGAACGGTCCGCTCACGGTCGACCGCCATGTTCGTGCGGCGGGCGCGGATGAGGTCGGCGAGGGCCTCGGGGGAGAGGGTCATGCGGCTGAGCGTACGTGGGCGACGACGAGGTCGGTCCATTGCCGCCACAGGCCGGGCGGGTAGTCGTGGCCCATGCCCTCGATGAGTTCGAAGCGCGCCCCGGGGATCAGCTCGGCCGTGCGACGTCCACCGATCTGGTCGATGAGCGTGTCCTTGTCGCCGTGGATCACGAGGGTCGGCGCGACGACCTCCCCGAGGCGGTGCGCCCACGAGCCGCTGCGCAGGATCGCCTGGTACTGACGGGCGACTCCCTCCGGCCGGAAGCCGCGGTCGAAGGCCCGTTCGGCCTCACGCCTCCACCTGGCCTCGTCGGCGAACGCGGGGCTGCCCCACTCGCGCAGGCCCTCCGACCACTGCCGGACGTAGCCCTCGCGGTCGTGGGCGCCCGGCTCGACGAGGAGCTGGGCCGCACGGGGCGAACTACGGCGGTACTCGGGCTCGCCAGTCGAACTCATGACCGACGTGAGCGTGATCACGCGGTGCGGGTGGAGGAACGCCATGTGCTGGGCGATCATCCCGCCCATCGACAGGCCCATGACATGGGCGCGCTCGACGCCCAGCGCGTCGAGCACGGGCATCCCGTCGGCGGCCATGTCGGCGACCGTGTACCCGGGATCGTGCTCCATGGAGGAGCTGAGCCCGATGTCGCGGTTGTCGTAGCGCACGACGTGGAGGCCCTCGGCCGCGAACATCGCGCACCAGTCCTCGTGGTAGTTGATGCACTGGCTGCCGAGCCCGTTGACGAGTAGCAGCGTCGGGTAGCCCGGATCGCCGAAGGTCTCGTAGTGGATGCGGCAGGTGCCGTTGGTGGCCTCGGCCATCGTCACTCCCCGAGGAGCTCCTTGCGGACCTCTCGCTTGAGGAACTTGCCGCTGGCGTTGCGCGGTAGGAGTTCGGTGCGGAACCAGACCCGCGACGGGATCTTGTAGGCGGCCAGGGACGCCTTCAGGAACTCACGCAGCTCGTCGGTGGTCAGCGAGGCACCGTCCTTCAGCACGATCGCTGCAGCGACCTCCTCGCCGAGGCGGTCGTCGGGCGTGCCGAACACGATGGCCTCGAGCACGGCGTCGTGGTGGTAGATCGCGGCCTCGACCTCGCTGCAGTACACGTTCTCGCCACCGCGGATCACCATGTCCTTGGCGCGGTCGACGATGTACACCCAGCCGTCCTCGTCGATGCGAGCGATGTCGCCGGTGTTCAGCCAGCCGTCCTTGATCGTCTCGGCGGTGGCCTCGGCGCGGTTGAGGTAGCCCTTGATCGTGATCGAGCCACGGACGCAGAGCACGCCGGTGGTGTCGGGCGTCATCTCGAGGTCGTTGCCCTCCTCGTCGACGAGCTTGTAGTCGAGGGTCGGAACGACGGGGCCGCACGAGGCCGGCTTGGCGACGTAGAAGCGCGACGAGTTGGCGGTGATGATGCCGTGGGTCTCGGTCATGCCGTAGCCGGTGGTGGGCGAGCCCTTCTCGAGCGCCTTGTCGATCTTGTGCACCAGGTCGGGCTGCACGGCCGAGCCGCCGCCGCTGATGCCGGCGAGCGTCGAGGTGTCGCGGCTGTCCCAGTCGGGATGCATCAGGAGCTCGCGGCCCATGGTGGGCACACCGGAGAAGTTGGTGATCCGCTCACGCTCGATGAGTTCGAGGGCGCGGCCTGCGTCCCACTTGTACATCGTCACGACCGTGGCGCCGGCGGCGGTGGCGGGGTGCAGCACGCAGTTGCAGGCCGTCACGTGGAACAGCGGCGTCGGGGCCATGAACACCGGCGGGTTGGCGGCCGGCGGGTTGGTGGGTGCCGGGAGTTCGCCAGCGGCGATGGCCTTGGCCTCGGCCGAGGCGATCGCCGTGCTCATGTAGACGATGTTCAGCAGGTTGTGCACCGAGCCGCGGTGGGTGAGCTGGGCGCCCTTCGGGAACCCGGTCGTGCCCGAGGTGTAGAAGATCGTGACGTCGTCGTCGGGGTCGATCGTCACCGCCGGGAGCGAGCCCGGATCGGCGGCCGACATGATGTCCGACCAGCGGCTGGCGTTCGAGGGCAGGTCGGCGTCGGTGCGGGCGGCCACCACGTGGAGCGGGTGGGGGAGCCGGACGCGCACGGCCTCGAGGACGTGCGAGAGACGCTCGAGGCGCTCGCCGTCGACCACGAGGACCTTCGGCTTGCTGTCGTCGAGGGCGTACTCCATCTCGCTGGGGGTCCACCAGGCGTTCATGCCGACGCAGGCGGCGCCCACCGACACGGCTGCCCAGTACGTGACGATCCACTCGGGGTAGTTGCGCATCGAGACGGCGACACGGTCGCCGGGCTGCACGCCCTGCGCCACGAGGTGGGCGGCGAGCTTGCGGACCTGGGCGTGGGTCTCGGCGTAGCTGTAGCTCTCGTCCTCGTAGACGATGTACTTCTTGTCGCCGTGGGCCGCCGTGGCCTCCCAGAGCAGCCGCAGGTTCGGCGGCGCCGAGTCGAAGACCCGCACGGGGACTCCGCGCACCTCGATGGTGCTCATGTGGAAGGGCATGCCCTCGGCTTCGAGTTCGGCTCGTGCTTGGCGGTAGTGGTGGATCACGGGTCTGATTGTTGCCGACCGGACGTGACCGGCGCCACACGGGGGTCACAGGGCTACGGTGGGCCCATGTCCGGCGAACGGCTCCGACTCGGTCCCGACGGGGTGGTCCGCTGCTGGTGGTGCGGGGACGACCCCCTGTACGTCCGCTACCACGACGACGAGTGGGGGCACCCCGTCACCGACGACGTGCGCCTGTTCGAGAAGATCTGCCTCGAGGGGTTCCAGTCGGGGCTCGCCTGGATCACGGTGTTACGTAAACGGGAGGCGTTCCGCGAGGTCTTCGCCGGGTTCCGTCCCGAGGTGGTGGCCGCCTTCGGCCCGGACGACGTGGCCCGGCTACTGGGCGACGCCCGGATCATCCGCCACCGCGGGAAGATCGAGAGCACGATCAACAACGCCGGCCGGTTCCTCGACCTCGTGGCGCAGGAGGGCAGCTTCCTCGACTACGTGCGCCGCTTCACCCCGACGAGCCACCGATCGCCGACGCTCGACGGCCCGCTGGCCACCACGACCCCCGAGAGCGTTGCTCTCTCGAAGGACCTCAAGCGTCGTGGTTTCTCCTTCGTCGGTCCGACGACGGTCTACGCGTTCATGCAGGCGATGGGTCTCGTCGACGACCACGTGTTGGGCTGCGAACGGGGTGTCTGAGCGCTGCTGCGAATGCCTGACCGCTGCACACTCTCTGAGCACACATTCAGGACAGAACTGAGGGTCTGCGCGAAGTTGTCGCTCCGACTGTCACGGCGTGATGTCACCTGTAACGTCCGCTCCGTGCTTGAGGGACAACCCACCCGTCGTGGCAGCGACACCGAGTCGGCGGACCCGACGTCCGGACGCGGTGACCGGAGGCAGGCGCTTGCCGCCGCCATCCGTTCCGCGTACACAGGACGCCTCACCCAGCGCGAACTCGCTGGCCACCTCGGCGTCGCCCAGAACACGGTGAGCCGTTGGGCCACGGGCGAGGTCGAACCCCGGCTCGACGACATCGCGGCCATCGAGGTGGCGTGCGGCCTCGTCAACGGTCACATCCTGCGCGCCTCGGGATACGTCGACGACGAGTTCGACCCGATGTCGGCCGTGGCGAGCGATCACCGCCTCGACAACGCGCGGCGCGACCTGCTCCTCGCGACGTACACCGCCGCACTCGCGCAGTCGGAGCGACTCCGCGCTGCAGCGCAGGGCTAGGACGCCCGGGTCGGCTTCGTCGCCGATCCCACATCAGTGAGTGTGCCGAGTCAGTTGGCGTGCAGGTCGGCGTTCAGGCCGTCCCACTTGGCGCTGCGCGGCAGGGCCTCGACCGCGCCAGTGAGGCTGTTGCGCCGGTACAGCAATCCGCCCTTGCCGCTCAATGCCCGGGCCTTCACGACCTCGACGCCGTCGGTGCCGTGGAGACCGACGAGGGTCCCGGCCGTGACGTACAGACCGGCCTCGACCACGCACTCGTCGCCGAGGCTGATCCCGATGCCGGCCTCCGCTCCGAGGAGGCAACGCTCACCGATGGTGACCTGCTCGGTCCCGCCGCCGGAGAGGGTGCCCATGATGCTGGCGCCGCCGCCGATGTCGCTGCCGTCGCCGACCACCACACCGGCCGAGATGCGGCCCTCGACCATCGAGGTGCCGAGCGTGCCGGCGTTGAAGTTGCAGAAGCCCTCGTGCATGACGGTCGTGCCGGGTGCGAGGTGCGCGCCGAGTCGCACGCGGTCGGCGTCGGCGATCCGGACGCCGGTGGGCACGACGTAGTCGGTCATGCGCGGGAACTTGTCGAGGCCGTGGACGGTGAGCACGTTGCCCTGGCGGCGGGCGTGCCAGCGGACCTCGTCGACACGGTCGACGGCCACCGGGCCGATGTTGGTCCACGCCACGTTGGCCAGCAGGCCGAACACGCCGTCGAGGTTCTGCGTCCGCGGGCGCGCGAGGCGGTGCGACAGGAGGTGGAGGCGGAGGTACGCGTCAGTGGCCGACGCCGGCTTGTCGTCGGTGTCGATGGCGACGGCGACGGCCTCGATGCGGACGCCGCGCACGTCGACGCGACGCTCGGCGGCCCGCAGCTCGTCGAGGCCCGTCA
>JBEBDM010000153.1:0-7295 GCA_041156905.1 Actinomycetota bacterium
CCATCGCCGAGGGGCTGCACGCAGAGCCTGCCGTGGCCGACAGCGTGCGGAACAGGATCAGCATCGCCGCGTTACCGGCGAAGGCGGTAGCCAGCGCGAAGACTCCCGCGAAGAACAGCCCGCCCACGAACACCCGCTTGTGACCCCACAGGTCACCCGCCTTGCCGAATGCCGGACCGACCACACCGAAGGCCAGCATCGGACCTGTGATCGCCCACGTGAGCAACTGGGTGTTCGAGCCGATCTCCTCGGCCACGCTCTCGAGCGAGACGACGAGGAGGGTGATCGTGAAGCCGGTCGTGAACAGGCCACTCAGGACGATCCAGAGAACGGCCCACGAGGGGTCGAGACCCACGCGGCGGGCAAGACGACGGCGCAGGATGATGGGCCACGGGAGCACGCCGAGTTCGTCGACGCCGGAGGCCTCGATCGCCGTGGTGCGTTCGGCTCCTGCAGGGAGCTCGGTGCGGCCCGTCACGGAGTGGCGAGCGGAGCCAGCGCCTCGGCGAGCTCGGGCACGGTCCACTTGGAGTCGCGCTCGACCCCCTGGCCACGCGCCCAACTCTCGACCATGGTCACCGTTCCGCCCTGCACGAGGAAGGTCTCCCCGTTGAAGGCGCAGCTCTCCGACGCCAGGTAGGCGACCAAGGGAGAGATGTTCGCCGGGTCCCACATGTCGAAGGCGCCCTCCTTGGGCTTCATGACGTCCTCGAGGCCCGGTGTCGCGAGGGTGAGACGCGTGCGGGCACCGGGAGCGATCGTGTTGCTCTTCACGTGGTAGCGGGAGAGTTCCTTGGCGACGATCTGGCTGAACGTCGCGATGCCGGTCTTGGCCGCCCCGTAGTTCGACTGA
This sequence comes from Actinomycetota bacterium, assembly GCA_041156905.1. Taxonomy (GTDB): domain Bacteria; phylum Actinomycetota; class Acidimicrobiia; order Acidimicrobiales; family Ilumatobacteraceae; genus UBA668. The sequence continues at coordinate 854 of JBEBDM010000153.1, forward strand.
CCCGGGTTCGCGAACAGACCCGAGGTGCTGCTGGTGTGGACGATGTTGCGCGGACGGGTCGCCCCGGCCTTGCTCTGCTCACGCCAGTAGGCAGCGGCCCAACGGGTGGGTGCGAAGTGACCCTTGAGGTGGACGGCGATCACCGCGTCCCACTCCTCCTCGGTCATGTTGACGAGCACCCGGTCGCGCAGGATGCCGGCGTTGTTGACGAGGATGTCGAGGTCGCCGAACGTCTCGACGGCCTGGTTGATCATCCGCTGGGCACCCTGCCAGTCGGCGACGTTGTCACCGTTGACCACGGCCTCGCCGCCCATCGCCCGGATCTCCTCGACCACCTGCTGGGCCGGGGTGATGTCGGTACCCGTGCCGTCGTTGGTGCCACCGAGGTCGTTGACGACGACCTTGGCCCCCTCCGCGGCGAAGAACAACGCGTGCTCGCGGCCGATGCCGCGCCCTGCGCCCGTGATGATCGCGACGCGTCCCTCGAGACTTCCCACCGGTGAACCTCCCTGTTCGGGCCGACTGTACTCAGGGTCAGGTGGGGGACTCATAGACGAGGGTGATGCGGATCCCTCGCGGATACGGGACGCCCCAGACGACCTGCTCGCCCCGGTAACGGGCCCCGAGGAAGTCGAGGGACGTGTCACCGATCACGCGGACGGTGAAACCGGCCGACTCGAGAGCGGTCTGCATCCCCTGCAGGTCGAGGCCGTCGAGCAGCGGCATCTCGACGAGGTCGGGCCCCTTCGAACGGAAGATCGTGACGGTGGCACCCTTGGCGACCTTGCGGCCCGCAGCCGGCTTGGAACGCACGACCTCACCCGGGGCCACGGCGTTGCTGAACTCCTGTGGCCCCTCGGCGACGACGAGCCCGAGTTCCTCGAGGGCGATCCGGGCTTCCCGGAGTGTCATCCCGCTGAGGTCGGGGAGCTTGCGGGGCTCGGCGCCCGCCGACGGCACGAGCCGCACGGTGGTCCCGACCACGACCGTCTCGCCCGCCACCACGGCCGGTGACTCGGGGACCGACCACGACACCACCGAGTCGAGAGCGATCTCCTCGTCGTAGACGGCCTCGGAGACCTCGACCTTCAGACCCATGTCGCGCAGGGTCTGCTTGGCCTCGACCAGCGTCAGACCGCTCAGTTCGGGCAACACCCGTGGCGCCGGTCCGTCGCTCACGACGAGGGTCAGTGCCGCACCCTCCTCGAGACGGACACCGGCCTCCGGCTCGGTGCGGACGACGGCACCCTGGGCGACGTCCTCGCTGAACTCGCGTGTCACGGTCACGACGAAGTCGTTGCCGAGCTGGTTCTGGGCGACGCCCTCCTCGAGAGCAGCCAGCAGCGGGACCGTGTGGTACTGCGTACGCGACACCCACCATGCGGCGGCCCCACCGGCCACCAGCATCAGGGCAAGGAGGACGACGACCCATCGACGTCCACCGACCTGGTCGTCCTCGATCTCGATGTCGATGACAGGGGTGCGCAGCCCGCCCGACGGATCGGTGGTGATGATCATCGGCGTGGCACCCACGGGCCCCATCGACGGCGTCTCGATGACCGGCGTGGTGGCGATCTGGATGACCTCGCGGGCGACCGGACCGGTGACATCGGCGACGACGGGAGTGGTCGACTCAGTGGAGGTGGTCACGCCGACGAGCGGCAGCGGTGCCGGACGCGGCATGCGCTCGGCCGCCTGGACGAGTGCTCGCCCGAACTCGGCGGCCGACGAGCGGTCGGCGGGATCGGGGCGACCCGCACGCTCGAGGACAGCGGCGAGGGCACCGAGATCGGCCGACACGGGCAACAGCTTGTCGACCCGGTTCGACAGGGTCGAGACGGTGCTGTCGCCGACGAAGGGCAGGGTGCCGGTGACCGACTCGAGCAGGGCGAGACACAGGCCGTAGACGTCGCTCTTGGCGTCGGCATCGGCTCCCTGTGCCTCCTCCGGCGAGGCGTACTTGGCGATGTCGATCGGGCGACCGGTCGCTCCACCGACGGCGAACGACCGGACGGCGGCCAGACCCACGTCGATGAGCCGGAGTCGGCGGTCCTCGCCGAACACGAGCGTGCCGGGGCGGACGTCACCGTGGACCAGACCGGCACGTGCGAGGGCGCCGAGCGCCTTGCAGGCGTCGAGTCCGACGACCAGGACCTGCGACGGCGAGAGGAGCCGACCACGATCGAGCAGGTCGCGCAGGCTGCCACCACCGAGACGCTCGCTCACCACGAACAGGACCTCGCGGTCGTTCCAGGTGGCGATGCCGTGATCGAAGACCGAGGCGAGGTTCGGGTGGTGCAACTCCTGCACGACCGGCATCAACTGACGGAAGCGGTCGCGGACCTCCCAGCGGCTGCTCAGGTCGGGGTGGAGCATGGTCACGACGACGGTCTGCTGGAGATGCTCGTCGACGGCCTCGAACGGCATCGTGTCGGAGGCGGATCCGAGCAGTTCTCCGAGGCGGTACCGCCCGGCGAACAGGTCGTCGGCAGTGCCCTCGACAGCGGTGTCATCGGCAGCGGTGGGCTCCGGATCGCCCAGGAGGTCGGCGAACTGGTCGTCGACGCCCACCGGAAGGGTGGCATCGGGGTCGGTCTCGACCCGGTCGGGCAGTTCGTCGTTCATGCGGTGCGCGACGCTATCCGAGACGGCACGGGATCAGCCCGCGGCCGCGTGTGAAACGCGCCTCCTACGGGCGAGAATGGCGACGTGCCCCTCCGCCTCCGGCGTCCCCAGCTCCGTCCCCTCCTCGCCAGCGCGGCCATCGCCGTGTGCGTCGTGGCCATCGGTTTCGCCTTCACGCTCAGCGAGACCGGCCGCGAGCGGCTCGACCTCCCCGAGATCGTCGAGAGCATCGATCCCGTTCGTGGCGCCGTGCGCGTCCCGGCCCAGACCCAGGTGTTCGTCGACCTCGCCCCCGGGTACACGGGAGTGCTCGTCGTCGACGGGCTCGAACTCGAGACGGTGAGCATCGAGGCGCTGCAGGACAAGCAGAAGCCGGGCCAGCAGATCGTCCTGCCGCCGACCACGATCTACGAGCCGGGCAACGCCACGCTCACCTTCGTGCCCAGCCCCGATGCCGACATCCAGGAGTTCTCGCAGGGCGAGCACATCGTGCAGGTCATCTACTGGAAGGTCCTCGAGGACCGCGGCTCGGCCCGTAGCTACACCTGGACGTTCAACGTCTTCTGAGGCTGGCTCGTCCGGGAGCGGTGAACGCTCCAGGAATCAGGGAAGTGAACCGGTCTCGAGCAGGACGAGGAACGCCGCCTCGTCGATGACGGGGATGCCGAGATCGGCAGCCTTGGTCACCTTGCTCGCACCGGGCTCGGCACCGACAACGACCGCGTAGGTCTTGGCGCTGACACTCCCCGGGCTCTTGCCACCGCGGCCCTTGATCGCCGCCTCGGCCTCCTCGCGACTGAAGCCCTCGAGCGTCCCGGTGACGACCACGGCCTTGCCGGCGAGAGTCGGAGGGAGCGTGCTGACCTCCACCCGGCCGAAGTCGACCCCGGCCGCGCGCAACTTCTCGACCATCGCACGGTTGGCGGGCTGGCCGAACCAGCGCACGATCGAGGCCGCGATGATCGGGCCCACCCCGTCGGTGACGGCGAGTTCGTCCTCCGTGGCCGCCATGATCGCGTCGAGCGTGCCGAACCGGCGGGCGAGCGAGTCGCTGGCCGACGGGCCGAGACCCTTGCACCCCAACGACGTCAGGACCTTGGGGAGAGGCCGTGACTTGGAGCCCTCGATCGCCGACAGGAGGTTGTCGGCCTTGGTGGTTCCCCACTTCTCGAGTGACATGAGCTGCTCGCGGGTGAGCGAGTAGACGTCGCCGGGGTCGACGACGAGACCGGCGTCGCTGAGCTGGAAGACCGTCTGCTCGCCGAGGCCCTCGATGTCCATCGCCCCACGCGACGCGAAGTAGATGATCCGCTGGTCGCGCTGGTACGGACACGACGGCTCGACACAACGGGTATCGGCCTCGCCCTCGGGACGGACCAGTTCGGTGCCCAGCGGGCACGGACAGGTCGACGGGAACTGCCACGGCGGGCAGTCGGCCGGACGGAGCGACAGAACCGGCCCGACGACTTCAGGGATTACGTCACCGGCCTTGCGCACCACCACCGTGTCGCCCGGACGAACGTCCTTGAGACGGACCTGGTCCTCGTTGTGGAGCGTCGCCATGCCGACGGTCGAGCCTCCGACGAACACCGGCTCGAGGACGGCGAACGGCGTGGTGCGACCCGTGCGGCCGACCGAGACCTGGATGTCGCGCAGGATCGTCGTGCGCTCCTCCGGGGGAAACTTGAAGGCGATCGCCCAGCGTGGCGCCCGCGAGGTGAAGCCGAGTCGCTCGCGCTGCTCGAGTGAGTCGACCTTGACGACCACTCCGTCGATGTCGTACCCGAGGTCGTGGCGATGCTCCTGCCAGTGCAGGCAGAACGCCTCGACCTCCGCCAACGTGCCGACCACGCGGATCTCGGGGTTGACGGGGAAGCCGAGCCCGGCGAGGTACTCGAGGGTCTGGTGGTGCGAGGTGAACTCCGGGCCACCGACGACCTCGCCGAGCTGGTAGCTCCAGAACGACAGACCGCGACCGGCGGTGACCGACGGGTCCTTCTGGCGGAGGCTGCCCGCACCGGCGTTGCGCGGGTTGACCGGGACCGGCTCGGGCTTGCGGCCAGCAGCGACACGCTCGACGTTCTCGGCCTCCTTGGCCGCACGCAGACGCTCGAAGGCCTCAATGGGGAGATAGACCTCGCCGCGCACCTCGAGGATGGGCGGCACCCCGGCGCCGAGCATCGCCGGCACGGCCGCGATCGTGGCGACGTTCGCCGTGACGTCCTCGCCCATGCGCCCGTCACCGCGGGTCGCGGCTTGAACGAACATCCCGCCCTCGTACCGGAGGCTCATGGCGAGGCCGTCGATCTTGAGTTCGCAGACGAACGAGGAGTCCTCGCCGTCGAGCCCGCGCGCCACGCGCTCACCCCACGCCCGCAGTTCGTCGACACCCATGGCGTTGTCGAGGCTGGTCATCGGCACCCGGTGCTCGACCGGGGCGAACGCCTCATTCAGCCCACCGGCACCCACCCTGTGCGTCGGTGACGACTCGTCGACGAGCTCGGGATGGGCGGCCTCGAGGGCCGCCAACTCGCGCACCAGCGCGTCGTAGTCAGCATCGCTGATCTCGGGTGAGTCGAGCGCGTAGTAGCGCTCGTCGTGGTACGAGATCTGCGAGCGCAACTCGGCGGCTCGGGCGGAGGGGTCGAAGGCCATCGACCCGATGCTACGGCGTGGGTCTCACGCGGTGGGTCGCTCGACGACGTGTTCCGAGAACGGTGTCAGGCCCCCAGGACCCACCGACTCGCGCCCGCTTGGTCCTGCACGCGCCGGCTGACCTCGGCGGTCATCTCGTAGACGCTGGCGGCCACCGACGGCGTGTGCGAGCCGAGCCCGCACTCCGGGGTGACGAGCGACTGCTGCCGCAACATCGCCGGATCAGCGCCACGGTTGACGAGCTCGCACCACAGCGAACTCAACCGACGCCATGCCCGTTCGGAGTTGCCCGACACCGGACCGGTCGTGGTCACCACACCCCATGCGACGTAGCCACCGCGCTCGAGGAAACGAACGAGGTACCCGGCCTGGTCGATCAGGGACTCGTGGACCGGGAGCGAGAGCACCGCTGGCCCCGTGGCCAGGAGACTGGGGATGTCGGCCGGCCCGCACACGTGGAGGCCGGAGACCGCGGACGACTCGATGGCGGCGAGCGCACCGGACACGAGGTCGATCGCCGTGTCGGGGGCGAGGGCGAAGCCGGGCTCCATCAGCTCGGCAAGATCGCCCTCCTCGATGAAGACGAGTTGACGCACACCGGGAAGCGCCGACTCGACGGCACCGATGATGTGCTGGACCCGTTCGCGCACGGAGCGGACCGCCGACTCGAAGGCCTCACTCATCGGGACACCCGCGCGCATCAGCGCGAGTCCGAGCGTGACCGGACCGACGAACTGCCACTTCACCCATCCGGTGTACGACCGCTCGCTCGCCACCGACAGGAAGGCCTGCAACCCGCCGAAGGAGTCGTGCGAGAGATCGGTCACCACCGGGGCGAGCGGATCGACGCGGGCCGGTTCGACGAGGATGCTGCCGTACTGGCCGGCGGTCACGCCCTGCATGCCGATCATGGCCTGGGCGATCGAGCCCTCGGCAGGACTGCGGCGCGGAAGCCACGGTACGAACGGGATCGAGCAGTGGTCGAGCGAGAACTCCGCAGCCGCACGGGCGTCGCGGTGAGGGAGCGAGCCGATGCCGGTCGAGGCGCCACCCGGCAGCACGGAACTGCTCGGCGTCATGTCGGTCATGGTCCCTCCCCCGGGTGTCACGGCAGCATCCCGTTCCGCTGCACCCTCGTATCGTCCCACGCCGCGGACTCCGG
>JBEBDM010000154.1:0-4755 GCA_041156905.1 Actinomycetota bacterium
CCACTACCTGATGACCGAGCCGATGGACGACGTCATCAACTACAACAAGGACAAGGGTCGCGAGCTCCCCCACGTCATCGACTTCGCCGGTGAGATCTACGCACGTCAGGAAGGCCAGAGCATGCTGCTCGGCACCTACGAGCAGGACAACCGCCCGTGGTCGACGCACGAGACCCCGTGGGACTTCGTCTCGCAGCTGCTCCCCCACGACCTCGAGCGCATCTCGCCCGAACTCGAGCGGGCGTTCCAGCACTTCCCCGCCATCGGCCGCGCCGGCATCCAGAAGTTCATCAACGGCCCGTTCACCTTCTCGCCCGACGGCAACCCGCTCGTCGGTCCGATCAAGGGCATGCGCGGCATGTGGATGGCCAACGCCGTCATGGCCGGCCTCTCGCAGGGCGGCGGCGTGGGCCTCTCGCTCGCCAACTGGATGGTGCACGGCGATCCGGGTGCCGACATCTGGGGCATGGACGTCGCCCGCTACGGCGACTTCGCCACGCTCGCTTACACGAACGCCAAGGTGCGCGAGAACTACAGCCGTCGCTTCCGCATCACCTTCCCGAACGAGGAGCTGCCGGCCGCCCGCCCGCTGCTCACCACCCCGATCTACGACCGTCTCACCTCGCACAACGCGGTGTGGGGCGCCGGTGCCGGCCTCGAGCACCCGCTGTGGTTCCAGAAGCCGGGCCTCGAGCCGAAGGAGGACGTGACCTTCTACCGCTCGAACGCCTTCGACAAGGTCGGCGAGGAGAGCCGCGCCGTCCGCGAGCGCGTCGGTTTCAGCGAGGCCTCGAACTTCGCCAAGTACCGCGTCAGCGGCGAGGGTGCCGCGGCGTGGCTGCAGGGTCTGTTCACCAACAGCCTCCCGAAGATCGGCCGCACCAACCTCACGGCGATGCTCAACCCGCAGGGCAAGATCGTCGGCGAGTTCTCGGTGTCGCGCATCGGTGACGACGACTTCTTCCTGTTCGGCTCGCAGGCCGCCGAGGTCCACCACCCGCGTTGGTTCCTCGACCACCTGCCCGCCGGCAGCCCGATCCGCTTCGAGAACCTCAAGCTCTCGATGGTCGGCCTCACCGTGGCCGGTCCGCGCTCGCGTGACGTGCTCCAGAAGCTGATGCACGAGTCACTCGCCACCAAGGACTTCCCGTTCATGTCGTTCCGCCGGGCACACATCGGCATGGCGCCGGTGTGGCTCTCGCGCATGACCTACTCGGGCGATCTCGGCTACGAGATCTGGATGGAGCCGGAGTACCAGCGCTACCTGTTCGACCTCATCTGGGAGGCCGGCAAGGAGTTCGACATGGCGCTGTTCGGTTTCCGGGCGCTCATCACGATGCGCCTCGAGAAGAACTTCGGCACCTGGTTCCGCGAGTACCGGCCGATCTACACGCCGCTCGAGGCCGGCATGGACCGCGTCCTGAAGCTCGACCACGACTTCATCGGCCGTGAGGCCGTCGAGGCCGAGATCGCCGCCGGTGGCCCGCAGCGCAAGCTCGTCATGTTCACCGTCGACGTCGATCCGGAGGCCCCGGCCGACGTGATCGGCGACGAGCCGGTGTGGCACGACGGCGAGGTCGTCGGCTGGATCACCTCCGGCGGCTACGCCCACTACAGCGGCGTGTCGCTGGCGATGGGCTACATCCCGACCCGCCTCGCGAACGCCGAGTCGGGCTTCGAGATCGAGATCATCGGCCGCCGTCGCCCTGCGCGACTGCAGCACGAGCCGGTCCTCGACCCCGAGGGTCTGCGGATGCGTGCCTGACACGCAGAATTATTCACGGTGCATCTGTGCCGGAAATGGGGTGGTGATCGTTGACCAACGTCACACCCACCACTAAGTTCCAACGAACGACCCACCCGGGTCGCCTACTTCCATAGGGGGAAAACATCCATGGAGCACATGGACAACGAAGCTCAGGGCTTCATCCAGACGCAGCTGCAGGGCTCGCTGAGCCGCCGCACCTTGGTGAAGCGGGCGGCCGTGGCCGGCCTCGCCGTGCCGACGGTCGGCGCCCTCGTCGCTGCCTGCGGTAGCGACGACGAGACCACCACCACCGAGCCCGCCAGCACCGACGCGGTCACCGAGACCACGGCCGGCAGCACCGAGAGCAGCGTCACCGAGACGACCGGCGCCCCGATGGCCGGCGGTACCTTCCGCCTTGCCACCAGCAAGCCCGGCTCGCCGCTCGACCCGATCGCCATGATCGACCTCGGCACCTACAACGTCATCGCCCAGAGCTTCGAGTACCTCACCGGCCCCGAGGGCTCGGGCATCGGGCCGATGCTCGCCACCGAGTGGACCCCGAACGCCGACTCGACCGTGTGGACCTTCAAGCTCCGCGAGGGCGTGACCTGGCACGACGGTTCGCCGTTCACCGCCGAGGACGTCGTCCAGACCATGGAGAAGATCGTCGTTGCTGGCGACTCCATCGGTGGCGCCATTCAGGCCGGCTCGGCCGTCGCGATCGACGACCTCACGGTCGAGATCACCCTCACTGGCCCGAACGCCTCGTTCCCGTACCTCGTGTCGATGTTCAACCCGCAGGCCGCGATCCTCCCGGCCGCATGGGAGCCCGGCACCACGCTCGACGCCAGCCCGACCGGCACCGGCCCCTGGAAGCTCGACAGCTACGACCCGAACACCGGTGCGACCTTCGTGCGCAACGAGGCGTGGTGGGGCGGCATGACGCCGCTCGACTCGATCGAACTGCAGTTCTTCGTGGACACCTCTGCTCAGGTCACCGCCATGTCGGGTGACTCGGTCGACGGCATCCAGTCGTTCGCCGTCGTCGGCGGCGACGCCCTCCTCGAGAAGGACGGCTTCGTCGTCGCCGAGGTCCAGGCTGCGACCCACCGTGAGATCTGGTTCGGCTGCGACGAGGGCAACTTCACCGACGCCCGCGTTCGTCAGGCACTCGCCCTCACGCTCGACCGTCCGGCGATCGTCGAGGCGCTCTTCAAGGGCAAGGCGTCCGTGGCCAACGACCACGTCATCTTCGACCTCTACGAGTTCCACGATCCCGCCGCGGTCGCCCAGCGCGAGCGCGACATCGACGCTGCCAAGGCCCTCCTGGCCGAGGCTGGTTTCGAGAACGGCCTGAGCTCGACGATCAACGCCGTCGACCTCGGCGAGGTCTCGCAGCTGGCCCAGCTGATGCAGATCCAGGCCGCCGAGGCTGGTTTCGACCTCGACATCAACGTCGAGTCCACCGACACCTTCTACGGCACCCAGTGGTGCATCACCTACCCGTGCGCCGGTTCGGCCGAGCTCGGTATCGTCGACTACGGCCACCGTCCGACCCCGGACGTGTACCTGGTCAAGGCCCTCAAGGGTGGCGGCGACTGGAACAGCTCGCAGTACGCCTCGGCCGACCTCGACGCGGCGATCCTGGAGTACCAGTCGTCGGGCGAGCTCGAGCCCCGTACCGCTGCCTGCGCCAAGATCCAGACGATCCTCTGGAACGACGTGCCGGTCTGCATCCCGTACCGCTACAACGGTCTCGCCGGCTACTCGGCCGCCTTCGACGGCGTCGAGTTCACGGCCCTCGGACACACCCTCCTGGCCAAGGCCTCGAAGGTCGCCTGAGACTGACCACTCCGAGAGAGCCTGGCCGCTTCGGCGGCCAGGCTCTTTCTGTCTCCGCCGTGTGACACTCTTCACGCGCCACGCCTCCCTCTAGTACCGTCAGGGCCGCATGCTCCGCTACATCGTCAAACGGGTGCTCCTCTCGTTGATCACCCTCTGGCTCCTCGCCACCATCGTCTTCCTCATGACCTGGGCCCTGCCCAGCGACCCGGCCCGTGCCATCTACGGACCGATGGCGCCCGAGGAGACCGTCGCTGCCTTCCGTACCCAGGTCGGGCTCGACGACAGCCTCTTCGTCCAGTACCTGCGCATGCTCAAGAGTCTGGTCACCTTCGACTTCGGTATGTCGTGGGCCAACCAGAACTACGGCGTGGTCGAGTACCTGAAGTCGCCGCTCGCCAAGACCGCCAAGCTCGCCGTGCTCGCCCTCGCGATCACGACCCCGGTGGCGATCGGTGGTGGCCTCCTCGCCGCCAAGTACCGCGACAAGCGCGCCGACCGGGCCATCGTGCTCACCGGTCTCGCCACGTCGTCGATCCCCGAGTTCGTGACCGGCGCCCTTCTCGCCATCGTGTTCGGCGTCAAGCTCGGCTGGGCCAAGCCGGTGTACGACGCCAACGCAGCGGCCAAGCTCGGGCCATGGGGTCAGCTGCAGTACCTCGCGCTCCCCTCTCTGTCGCTCGCCATCGTGTACTTCGGCTACATCGCCCGCATGATGCGAGCCGGCACCATCCGTGCCCTCGACTCCGACTACGTGCGCACCGCGGCGATGAAGGGCATGTCGTCGTCGGAGGTCATGCGCAAGCACGTCCTGCGCAACGCCATCGCCCCGACGATCACCGTCATGTCGGTGCAGGTCGGGTACCTCGTCTCCGGCATCGTCGGTGTCGAGGTCGTCTTCAACTATCCGGGTTTCTCGAACACGTTGCTCAACGCGGTGAGCGACCGCGACCTCCCGGTGCTGCAGGTCGCCGTCCTGCTCTCGGCCATCACCTACATGGTGGCCACACTGCTCGCCGACGTCACCATCGCCTGGCTCAACCCCCGCGTCCGTCTCGAGGTCACCAGCTGATGAGCGACACCACCGACATCCCCGTCTCGGCGTCCGGCGCGCCGCGCGACAACATCCTCGAGCGCTCCATGGAGGAGCGCCGCTCGGCCCGCAA
>JBEBDM010000155.1:0-6335 GCA_041156905.1 Actinomycetota bacterium
CTGTTCATGAGTCTGAGGGTTGCCCGCCGGCTCGAGGCCGAGGGGATCCGTCTCCGGGTGGTCGACCTGCGTTGGATCGCACCCCTCCCCGTGGCCGACATCGTGCGCGAGGCGGAGGCGACCGGCCTCGTACTGGTGGTCGACGAGACCCGACGGTCGGGCGGCGTCTCCGAGGGTGTGATCGCCTCCTTGGTCGACGCCGGATTCGACGGTGCGGTGAGCCGTGTGGCGAGTCACGACAGCTTCATCCCGCTGGGCGACGCGGCCCGTCTCGTTCTCGTGAGCGAGGCCGACATCGAGGCAGCGGTCCGGGCCGGACTCGGTCCGTCCACCTGACCTCGGGTCTCCCGCGACTCACCGAACTCTTACCCTCGACCGACGTCGCGCTCACGAAGAACGTCCACGCTGACGTCCATGAGTTCGTGGTGGTGGTACCTGACCCGCAGCACCGGCATCGTCGCGGCCGTGCTCTCGGTGGCCGCCCTGATGTGGGGCTTCTACTTCAGCAGCCGCAACATGGGCCAGCGCCTCAAGGCCAACTGGTGGCTGGCGTTGCACAACTGGCTCGGTGGCTCGGCTCTCGCCTTCACGGCCGTGCACATGCTCGTGTCGTTCCTCGACACCGAGGTCGGACTCCGCTTCGTCGACCTGCTGTGGCCCAACGGCGAGGTCGGCTGGGAGATCGGCTGGGGAGTCATCGCCTTCTGGCTGTTCTGCATCGTGGTGCTGCCGTCAGTGGCCCGCATCCGTCGTCGCCTCCCGCGCTCGGTGTGGCACGCCGTCCACCTGCTGGCGATCCCGGCCGTCGTCCTCACGGCGGTCCACTCGCTGCAGGCCGGGTACGACGCCGATACCCGGGTGTTCACCCGGATCTTCGCCCTCATCGTCGGCATCGGGATGTACCCGCTGTCGGTCCGAGTCCTGTCCGTCCTCCACGCCCGCCGCACGGCATCGGCCTGACCGCGGCCCACCCCCGAGGAGTCCCCATGTCCCGTCCGATCGATCCGCTGCTCGACCCCCGTCGCAATGAGCGTCCTGCCGCTCGCCCCACGGTGCGCCCTGCGGCGGCTCGTCCGTCCGCCGCACCTGCGTCGGGTGGCAACCGGCCGTTGCCTCCTCCGCTCCCGTCGAGCGGCACCGCTCCGGCCCCGCGGGTGACCCCGCGTCCGACCGGCAAGCGCAAGGGTCCGGCGCGTGGCAGCAAGGTCGCCTCGCTCGTGGTCAGCATCTCGAGCACGCTCGGGCTCGCTGCGCTCTTCTCCCACCAGGACACCACCAGCGCGGCGTCCGCTGATCCACTGCTGGACAACGGCGTGACGGGTGCGATTGACGCGACCGCACCTCCGACCACTCCCGTCACAACGCCGGGAGGCGCCACGGTCGTCACCCTCGATCCGGCCTCGACGTCGCCGAGTGTCGTCGCGACCACCGCGCCGCCGGCATCGACCGGTGCCATCGCTGATGGCAGTTACCTCGGTGCCCCGAGCACGAACCGGTGGGGCACGGTGCAGGTTCAGGCCGTGTACGCGGGCGGTTCGCTCGTCGACGTCCAGATCCTGTCGTACCCCGACGGCGACCGGAAGAGCGTCGCGATCAACCAGCGCTCGCTGCCGTCGATGATCGACGACGCGATCTCGATCCAGGCGGCCGACGTCGCCCACATCTCGGGTGCCACCTACACGTGGCGCAGTTACAAGGTCTCGCTGCAGTCGGCCATCGACTCGGCCCGCGCTTCCAGCGGCCTCTCCTGACCGTGACCTCGGGACTCCACCACGTCGAGATGGTGATGGGCACGGCCGTGTCGATCGACGTCGTCGACTCGGACGACCCGACGTTCGTCGACGACCTCGTGGCCTGGTTCCACCGGGTCGACGGGGTGTTCAGCCCGTACAAGGAGGACAGCGTCGTCACCCGGATCGGCCACGGCGACCTCTCCGAGGCCGTGTCGACGGCGGGCGATCTCGTGCCCGACGTGCTCGAGGTCCTGCACGCCTGCGAGGAGCTGCGAACGACGACCGACGGCGTGTTCGACCCGTGGTCGGTCGAGGCGCCGACGGGTGGGATGTTCGACCCCAGTGGTTACGTGAAGGGCTGGGCCGTCGAACGGGCTGCCCAGATGCTGGAGGAGCGAGGTTCGCGCCGGTTCTCGATCAACGCCGGTGGCGACATCGTGGTGCGCGGTCTCGACGCCAGTGGCGGTCCGTGGCGCATCGGTCTGCGGCACCCGCACCACTCGCAGGCGATCGCGGCCGTCGTGGGCCTCGCAGGGCCGCTGGCCATCGCCACCTCGGGGAGCTACGAGCGAGGGACCCATGTGCTCGATCCGCGTGACGGGCTGCCGGCCAACTCGATCGCCAGTGCCACGGTGATCGGTCCGTCGCTCGCCCTCGCCGATGCGTTCGCGACGACCCTCTACGTGATGGGGATCGACGGGCTGGCGTGGCTCTCGCTGCAGGAGGGCTACACCGGGTGCGTGATCACCCACGACCTCCAGATGCTCAGCACGGACGCGTTCGACGCCCACCTCGTCGCCTGACGGGTACCGTGGCGGGGTGCCGCTGCAGCTGACGTTCGTGACCTCCGCCAAGAGGCACACAGATCTCCCCGACTCACCCTGTGAGATCGCCCTCGTCGGGCGCAGCAACGTCGGCAAGTCGTCGCTGATCAACGCCCTCGCCAACCGTCGCCAACTGGCGAGGGTGTCGAACACGCCGGGACGCACCCAACTGTTGAACCTGTTCACCCTCCCGACGGGCGGAACGCTGATGGACCTCCCGGGCTACGGCTATGCCGCAGTGCCCGGACGGGAGAAGGCCGGTTGGCAGGCGATGATCGAGGGGTACCTCCTCGAGCGTGAGTGCCTCGATCTCGTGCTCGTCCTCGTCGATGGTGAGATCGGACCCACCAAGCTCGACGTGCAGATGCTCGAGTGGCTCCGCGAGAGCGGGGTTCCGCACACGGTGGTGGCGACCAAGCTCGACAAGGTGAAGCCGAGCAAGCTGGCGACGCGCAAGCGCGACCTCGCCAAGGCTGCCGGCCTCGACACCGGCGACGTGATGTGGGTGAGCGCGGCGAAGGGCACGGGCGTGGAAGCCCTCGCCTCTCACCTCGTGATGTTGCTCACGCCCTGACGGACGCGCTGCTCACTTGCGGCGGAGTGCTCCGCGCGCCTTGGCGACGACGTCGCGCGGATCGGGGAGCGTGAGCCCCTTGCGGATCAGCGACATCTTCTTCGCCGTGTACGGCGGGTAGAGCAGATCGGGGTCGAGACGGGTCGAGCGTGTGTGCACGCCACGCTTGTGGCTGAACGCATCGAACCCGAACTTGCCGTGGTAGGCGCCCATGCCGCTCTCGCCCACGCCGCCGAACGGGAGGTGCGGGTTGCTGATGTGGAACAGGGTGCCGTTCACGCACGCGCCACCGCTGCTCGCACCGGCGAGGACACGGTCGTTCTCGCTGTCGTCCTCGCTGAACACGTACAGGGCGAGCGGCTTGTCACCATCGGCCGACGACTGACGGACGGCCTCGATCGCGGCGTCGATCGACGGCACGGCGAGCACCGGGAGGATCGGACCGAAGATCTCCTCGTGCATCACCGAGTCGTCGAGGGTGACGCCCGTGAGCACGGTCGGCGAGATGTAGCGCGTGTCGGCGTCGGCGATGCCACCGTGGGCCACGGTTCCGCAGTCGAGGTGCTTCTCGAGCCGATGGAAGTGTGCCGAGTTGACGATGCGAGCGAAGTCGCCGCTCGCCTGCGGGTCGGCCCCGTAGAAGGCCGTGATGTGTCGGCCGATCGCGGCGACGAGCTCGTCGTGGACGGGCTGCTCGACGAGCACGTAGTCGGGGGCGATGCAGGTCTGGCCTGCGTTCACGAACTTGCCCCAGGCGATGCGCTTCGCGGCGATGTCGATGTTGGCGCGGCGGCTGACGATGGCCGGGCTCTTGCCGCCGAGTTCGAGGGTCACGGGTGTGAGGTGTTCGGCAGCGGCCCGCATCACGATCCGGGCGACCCGGCTGTTGCCCGTGTAGAGGATGTGGTCGAAGCGGTGGGTGAGGAGTTCGGTGGTCTCGGCCACGCCACCCTGGACGACGGCCACGGCATCGGAGCCGAGTGCCTCGAGCAGCGAGCCGACCGCAGCGGCGGTGTGGGGTGCGAGTTCGCTCGGCTTGGCCACCACGGCGTTGCCGGCAGCGACAGCGGCGATCACGGGGACCAGCAGGAGCTGCAGCGGGTAGTTCCACGGTGCGATGACGCACGCGACACCGAGCGGCTCGGGGACGACGTGCGACGAGCCGGGCTTGAAGGTCAACGGCGTGGCGACACGCTCCGGCTTCATCCACGCCGAGAGGTTGGCCAGCGTGTGGTCGATGTCGGTGAGGGTGAAACCGACCTCGGTGACCCATGCCTCGGGGCGGGGCTTTCCGAAGTCGGCGGCGAGCGCGTCGAGCAAGGCGTCCTCGCGTTCGACGATGAGCGAACGGATCGCCTTCAGCATGGCGACCCGGGAGTCGTACGAGGAGAGAGCTCCGGCCACGAAAGCGGCGCGTGCGGCGGTGACCTTCGGGGCGATCTCGGCGAGTGGGGTGGTCAGGGGATCCATGCCGTCACCCTATGCCTGCTGCGCAGGACGTCGCACTGCGAGCGCCGCGCTCGTGACGAGGTCAGCGGTGCTGGAGCTGGTGGGTGATCGAGCGACGGACGGGCTCGAACCCGAGTGACGTGTACAGACCCACGGCTCCGGTCGGGTTCTCCGAGTCGACCCCGAGCACGGCATGGGTGAGGCCGTCGTCCTGCATGGCCCTGATGGTCGAGCCGATGAGAGCGGTCGCGACCCCACGCCCCCGGACCTCCCGACGGACGCCGAGGTTCTCGATCCATCCCTCCCGCCGCCCGGTCACGCTGTCGTCGTCGGGGAAGCGCTTCACGAGGCAGTGGCCGACGACGGCACCGGTGGGGTCGACGGCGATGCGCGAGAGATCGGGCCGCGAGCCAGGTCCGCGAACCATCTGCTGCCAGTGGTGCGCGGAGGTCGGCGTCGAGCCCCAGTGATCGGCGAACGCGGCGTTCTTCGCGGCGCGGATGTCGTCGTCGCGATCGTCCGGCCACGGGATGATCGTGACGCCGTCGGGGGACGAGGTCTCGAGAGGTCTGTCGAGCGGACGCCGGAGTTCGTCGGTGAAGCGGACGACGGTGAGGCCGCACGCAGCGAAGAGCGCCGCCGCCCCTGTCACCGACTCGGGGTGATCGACGCGGATGTACCTCGGGAGGTCTCTGGTCGAGGTGTCGAGTTGTTCGGCCGCTCGGCGGAGGCCCCACTCCATGAGGGCAGTCCCGATGCCCTGTCGCCGGTGGTCCGGATCGACCTGGCCGAACACGTAGCAGCGCTCCTCGCGGACCTCGCTCGGCAGGTGGTACGTGTAGGCGTAACCGAGGAGCTGCCCGGTGGAAGGATCCTCCGCGCAGAGGGTGTCGGTGGCGAACACGACGTGCTCGTCGTCGAACTCCTCCTCGAACTCCTCGAGGACGGCGACCTGCTCGACCCCGTCGTGGCTTTGGGCTCGTTCGGTGAGAGCACACACGGTGGGGAGGTCGGCCGGGACGAGCGGGCGGTACTCGGGGACGGACTGCATGGCGACGACGGTAACGCCGATGTTGCGCCGGTTTCTGTCGAGCCGGTTTCTGTCGTGCCTGTTGTGTCGGGCCTGCTTCTGTCGCGGCAGGTCGTGACGTGAGCGGCGAGTCGTCGGTCGCGCGGTCGGCGATACTGGAGGTGTGCCATCGCAGGGACGCAGCACGGGGGGCGCCCAGCCTGCCCCCGGGATCGACGACGCCGTCATCGCGGCAGCGCGCGTCGGCGACGCGGCTGCCGTCGAGCGCATCTATCGCGCCCTGCAGCCTCTCGTCCTGCGTTTCCTGCGTGGTGTCGAGCCCCGTCACGCCGACGACCTCGCCGGCGAGGTGTGGATCGCGGTCGCTCGTGGCCTCGCCGACTTCGACGGCCCGCCAGAGGCGTTCCGAGCGTGGGTCTTCTCGATCGCCCGACGTCGTCTGGCCGACCTGAGGCGGACGGCGGCGCGCCGTCGCACCGACCCCGTCGAGCCGTCGACGATGAGCGGACGGGTCGCCACGGGTGCCACGCCCGAGGAAGCGCTCGAGGCCTCGGAGGGGCAGGCGGCCGTCGACCGGATCGTGGCCCTGCTCCCTGCCGAACATGCCGAGGTGGTGCTGCTCAGGGTGCTGGCCGACCTCGACGCCGAGTCGGTCGCCCGCATCATGGGCCGCTCCGCCGGCTGGGTCCGTGTGACCCAACACCGAGCTCTCGCCCGACTCGCCG
>JBEBDM010000156.1:0-3701 GCA_041156905.1 Actinomycetota bacterium
ACTCGCCGCACGAGCACCGTGCTTGCAGATCCGCACGCCCGCACCCGCCGTCACGAGCGCGGCCATCGTGCTCACGTTCACGCTGTGGCTGCGATCGCCACCGGTCCCGACGATGTCCATCGCCGTGTCGGCCACCTCGGGCGCCAACGGCACGACCGTGACCTTCTCGAGCACCGCGTCGAGCAAGCCCGAGATCTCCTCCGGGGTCTCACCCTTGGCGCGCAGTGCCACCACGAAGGCGATCAGCTGGGCCGGGGTGGCATCACCCTCGAGGATCGTGGCCATCGCCGTACGCGCCGTCGACGCGGGAAGGTCGCGCCGCTCGAGCAGGTCGGTCAGGACGGCGGGCCATCCGCCGAGTTGGTCGAGTGCAGTCATCGGGGACGCAGGCTACTGACCACAGCGCCGCCCCGACTCACGGCGGGTTCAGGCGCTACGGCGCCGCTGGCGGATGATCCGGCGGCGTTCACGCTCGGTCGCGCCGCCCCACACACCTGACTTCTCACGGGAAGCCAGGGCGAACTCGAGGCAGGCCACCCGGACGCCACACGTCGCGCACACGGCCTTGGCCTCCAGGCCCTCGTCCTCCTCGTCGGGGTAGAAGATCCCCGGCTCGAGGCCCCTGCATTCACCCAGCTGTCGCCAGTCGATGTCCTTGGCCGACACGTTCGACCTTCCCCCACGCTCCCGCCGGACGTCGTGTCCCGGCGATGCCGCGAATCTAGGACGGCTCGCAGGCGCGCGCCAGAGGCAATTCTCAGCCGTTCCCGGACAGGTCCATTGCCAGTTCGGCACAGGTCTCGGGGGTCAGCGGCACGTCGGCCACCAGCTCGGGATGGTCGCACAGGAGCACGGATCCGGGGCCGAAGGCGGCGATCTCCCGGTCGGTCAGCGACCACTCCACGAAATGCACTGCCGAGGTCACGTCATGGCGGCTCAGCTGCCGTGCGTGGGAGGGAACGGGACGGGCCCTGACCCGGGTGCCGTCGGTGAGTTGCATCACCAGCGAGTGCTCGATCCCGACCAGGCGCGGGAGCCAGTGGGCGGCCTCCTGAGGGCCCCTCAACTCGAGGAAGAGGGTCGCCTTCCATTCCCCCGGTCCGGGGACGAGCGATTCGTAGGCGTCGAGTTCGGCCTGGATCCCCGCATCGGACGTGATCCGTTCGACCCTCGCCATCTCCTGGACCTGGAACAGGACCGTCTCCCGGTTCTCGAACACCACCGAGAGCATCGGGGCGACCCGCACCCGTCGGACCGCCTTCAACCCGATGACCGCCGCCCGCACCATCTCGCGGTCGCGTTCGTACGCCCGCACGTCGGCGACGTCGGCGAGGGTGAGCCGCCGCGACGGCCGACCACTCACCCGCGCTCGCCCTCCTCGGGGATCCCGTAGGCGCGCGCCACCACCTGTAGCGGGTGCATCGGGCTCTCCCCCGTCTGCTCGGCGATCGCCGTGTTGGCGAGGTGGCAGTCGCCGGCCACGGCATCCCCGCCCGCGGCACGGACGGCCTCACCCAGCCGACCCGCCATGGGCACGCTGATCCCGGTGTTCTCCGCACGGAGTCCCCACATGCCGTCGATCCCGCTGCACTGCTGGACGAGCACGACGCGCGCCCCGGTGAGCTTGATGAGATCCCGGCTCTTGAGCCCGATGTTCTGGGCCTTGAGGTGACATGGCGTGTGGTACGTCACCGTGTGAGGGACGAAGCCGCTGAAGTCGAGGTCGAGCGACGTGTCGTCCGACTTGTGCAGGCGCATCAGGTACTCGGCCGCGTCGAAGGTGTGCTCGGCCACGAGGCGTGCGTCGTCGGACGGCACGTGGATCGGGTAGTCCTTGCGCAGCACGTACCCACAGGTCGGCTGCGGCACGACGATGTCCTGGCCCTTGCGCACCGCACGCGCCAGCGCCCGCACGTTCTTGGCGGCGACCTTGGCGAACTGCTCGACGTCGCCGGAATGGAGCCACGGAGCACCGCAGCACGACGCCCCCTCGGCGAGCTTGCACTCGACCCCGTTGCGCTCGTACACCTTCACGAGGTCGTGGCCGATCTGCGGCTGCTGGTACTCGACGAGACAGGTGGGGAACACCGCCACACGCCCCTGACGACGTGCGATCCGGACCTTGGGCCGCTGGGCGAACCACGTGGTGAACCGCTGCCGCGCGTAGGGCGGGAGGAGCCGCACCGACGACACACCGGTGACCTTCTCGACGGCCTTGCGCACCAACGAGCCCGGCTCGGCACCCACCACCCGGTTCGCCGTCGGCGCGAGACGCGATGCCACGGTGCCCACGAGGTCGGTGTGCCCCATCACCTGATCGGTGATCCGGTCGCGCAACGACAACTGACCCGCCGCCCTGCGCATCGCCTGCGTGCGGAGCATCAGCCGCGGGAAGTCGATCGCCCAGTCGTGCAGGCCCGGGATGTACGGGCAGTTGACGTGGCACAGCTTGCACTGGAAGCACTCGTCGACCACGCGGTCCTGCTGGGCGGGGGTGAGCCGGCCGGCGTCCTGGTCGTCGTGGCGGTCGATCATCTCGAACAGCGAGGGGAACGAGGTGCAGTACCTCGAGCAGAGCCGACAGCCGTTGCACAGGTCGAACACGCGGGTCAGTTCGCCGCGGACGTCGGCTTCGTCGAGGTACGCGGGGTGGGCCGGGTCGTAGGTGGTCGTCATGGCCGTGCTCTCAGAGGGCGTCGAGGCCCTGCTGGAAGCGCCCGGCGTGGCTCTTCTCGGCGCGGGCGAGGGTCTCGAACCACTCGGCGATCTCGTCGAACCCCTCGTCGCGCGCCACGGCGGCGAACCCGGGGTACATCTGCGTGTACTCGTAGGTCTCGCCCTCGATGGCCGCCCGCAGGTTGTCGGCCGTCTCGCCGATGGGAAGTCCGGTGGCGGGGTCGCCGACCTCGGACAGGAACTCGAGATGACCATGGGCGTGGCCCGTCTCGCCGTCGGCCACGGCGCGGAACAGGGCGGCCGCATCGGGCTGGCCCTCGACGTCGGCCTTCTGGGCGAACCACAGGTACCGGCGGTTCGCCTGGCTCTCGCCGGCGAACGCCTCCTTCAGGTTCTCGTGCGTCCGCGAGCCTTCCAGTCGCGAGCCTTCCAGTCGCATGGTGTCTCCTGTCGTCCGGGCCTTCCGTAGGATGACACAGATGACAACCGACGCGACGTTCGACCGCTCCCAGGCCCTGCGGCGGCTGGAGGACGAGCAGTTCGACGTCCTCGTCGTCGGTGCCGGCATCACCGGGGCCGGTGTCGCACTCGACGCGGCGACCCGCGGCCTGCGCGTCGCTCTCGTCGAGCGTGACGACTTCTCCTCGGGCACCTCCTCGAAGAGCTCGAAGCTCGTGCACGGCGGCCTGCGCTATCTCCAGCAGGGCGACGTCAACCTCGTCTACCAGGCCCTCCACGAGCGCCAGCGGCTGCGCCGCAATGCTCCTCACCTCGTGAAGGTCCTCCCCTTCATGATCCCCGTGCTGACCAAGGACGGTGTCGTCTCCCGCAAGGTGGCACGCGCCCTCGGCTCGGCGATGTGGATGTACGACCTCACCGGCGGCTGGCGCATCGGCAAGTTCCACCGCCGGCTGCGCAAGAAGGCGGCCTTCTCCCATCTGCCGACGATGCCCGAGGAGCGGCTCGCCTCGGCGTACCTCTACTACGACGCCACCGTCGACGACTCCCGGCTCGTCATCACCGTC
>JBEBDM010000157.1:0-4772 GCA_041156905.1 Actinomycetota bacterium
GACCGCCGCACCGACGGGCATCGTCGACATCAGCGCCCGGAGCACCATGCCGCGGAACACGATCTCCTCGACGACAGGCGCGGCGACGACGGTGAGCAGGAGGAGAGCCACGACGTACGACGCCGGCAGTCCTCCGTCGTCCCCGAGGTCGGGGGCGTTCCCCTCGAACGGAACACCCGAACGAAGGACCAGCATCCCGACCACCGCCTGGACGACGAGGCAGCACAACCACGTGACCGGCCCCCATCCGAGGTCGGCCCAGCGGGCACGAAGGCCGAGGGCGTCCCGGCCCGGAGCGCCGAGCGAGGAACGGACGGAGACGAAGGCCACCAACGGCAGTCCGTAGCCGAAGAGTCCGACTGCTGCGATCACCGCGACCGGATCGACACCGGCGTCGATGAGCAGCGACGCGACGACGCGGCTCAGGAGGAGACCCACGACGCTGACGGCGAGGGCCAACGCGGCGACCCGTCCCGGCACCGTTCCCTGGGGTCGCGGCGGCGCCCACGTCGCGACGACACCCGGCGGTCCGGAGGGAGGCGGCCAGTCCACGCCCCGACCCTAGGCCAGCGAGTGCCGCACCGCTGATCGGGCGTAATGTCGCGTCGTGCACCCGCTCGCGAACCTCTCCCTCTGGCACGACACCATGGCCGCCGAGGAGTGGGGCGAGGCCCGGCCGGCGCTCGCGCACGACGCCGTCACCGACGTCGCCATCGTCGGCGGCGGCTTCACCGGCCTGTGGACCGCCTACTACCTGCTCACCCGTCGGCCCAGTCTGCGCGTCACCATCCTCGAGGCCGAGCAGGTCGGGTTCGGGGCCAGCGGCCGTAATGGCGGCTGGTGCTCGGCGCTGCTGCCGATGGGCCTCGACGCGATCGCCGCGAAGAGCAACCGCGATGCCGCGATCGCCCTCCAGCGCACGATGAACGAGACGGTCGCCGAGGTCGGCAGGGTCGTCGCCCACGAGGGCATCGACTGCCACTGGGCCCACGGCGGGTACGTGTCGCTCGCCCGTAACGCCGTGCAGCTCGAGCGGGCCCGGGCGTCGGTGGCCCACGATCGTTCGTACGGCTTCGCCGAGGAGGACGTCCGGCTCCTCGACGCCCGGGAGGCCTCGCGCATGGCGAACGCCACGAACGTCGTCGGGGGCACCTACACACCGCACTGCGCCGCCATCCACCCTTCGCGGCTGGCCCGCGGACTGGCGTCGGCCGTCGAGCGTCTCGGAGCCACGATCCACGAGGGCACACGGGTACTGCGGGTCGAGCCGCGCAACAGCAAGGTCGCCCTCGCGACGGTCCACACCGCGGCCGGGACGCTCCGGGCCGACACCGTGGTCATGGCCACCGAGGCCTTCACGGCCCAGATGCCCGGCCAGCGCCGCAACCTCGTCCCGATCTACTCGCTGATGATCGCCACCGAGCCCCTGCCCGACGAGGTGTGGGCCGAGATCGGCCTCCACGAGCGCGCCACCTTCAACGACGGACGACGGATGATCATCTACGGCCAGCGCACCAGCGATGGCCGGTTCGCCTTCGGTGGCCGCGGTGCGCCGTACCACTTCGGCAGCCGCATGGATCCGGCGTTCGACAAGAACCCGGCCGTGCACGCCCTTCTCCACGAGACCCTGCGCGAGATGTTCCCCGTCATCGGTGATGCGAAGGTCACCCACACCTGGGGTGGCGCGGTCGCGGCGGCCCGCGACTGGTGGTGCTTCGCCCGTCACGACCGGGCCTCGGGCATCGCCACAGCGGGCGGGTACGTCGGTGACGGTGTCGGGACCACCAACCTGTCGGGCCGGACCCTCGCCGACCTCATCACCGGGGTCGACAGCCCGCTCGTGAGGCTCCCGTGGGTGGGGCACCAGGGTCGCAAGTGGGAGCCCGAGCCCCTGCGCTGGCTCGGGATCAACTCGATGGTGCGTCTGCCGATCTCGGCCGACGCCAGCGAGGAGCGCACCGGACGCCCCGCCCGGGTCCGCTCGGCCGTACTGTCGCGCCTGACCGGCCACTGACGGCTCCCGAGCCGGCCCCGCCCGCTCGACATCCCGCCAGAACGACCAAGACTTTCTCAAGGAATGGTCAAGACGTCCACGCAGGGCTACAGGCCGCGCGCCGCCCGGCCGATGCTCATGTGTCCGGGGAATCCCCCCTTCTCCCCGGCGCGAGGACCTGGCATGCGCACACGATTTCGACTGAGGAACTGGCTGGCCGCCATGGCCGTCGTCCTCGTCGGCGTGCCGGCCGTGGCCCACGCCGAGGACCCGACGCCGCCGTTCATCGCACCCGACGCCAAGTGGCTCGACGTCGTGAACTACTACCGGGCCATGGCCGGGCTGAACCCCGTCACCGAGACCAAGTGGATGTCGGACGGTGCGTACAAGCACTCGTGCTACATGCTCTACAACACGATCACCCACTACGAAGAGGTCGGCAAGCCCGGGTACACCCCCGAGGGCGAGCTGGCTGGCCGTAGCGGCAACGTCGCCGTGAGCTCCAAGTTCGGCGCGACATCCCGCAGCCACATCGAGCTGTGGATGACCGGTCCGTACCACGCGATCGGCGTGCTGCGTTCCCGTCTCACCAACGTCGGCTATGGGAAGTGCGACCTCGAGAACACCGCGACCTGGCACTCCGGCGCCACGCTCAACGTGATCAGCGGTCTGAACTACGCGCTCCCCGCCAAGACCACGCCGACGCTCTTCCCCGGCAACGGCACCACCACCAATCTCTCCCGGTTCGTGGTCGAGTCGCCGAACCCGCTCGACGCCTGCACGTTCAAGACCGACGCCGGCCTCCCCGTCATCGCGATGATGCCCGAGGCCGTCACATCGGTGAGCGCGAGCATGACCGGCCCGAACGGGCCGCTCGAGATCTGCAAGGTCTGGTCGGGCACCACGACGGGTGTGGCCCAGCAGATCCTCCAGGGCGAGAACGCCGTGTCGGTGATCCCCAAGGGTGCACTGACCCCCGGCAAGTACACGGTCACGATCACGACCAACGCCCGCACGGTCAAGTGGAGCTTCACCGTCGACCCGACGGCTGCCACCGGCATCATGCCGATCCCGCAGGTCTCCAAGGTCGGCAACGCCTCGGGCTTCACCGCCGTCAAGCCGTTCCGTTACGCCGACAGCCGCATCAGCTCGAGGATCACGTACGTCAAGGCGATGACGCCCAAGCGCATCCAGATCGCCGGTATCGCCGGGCTCCCGAGCGACATCACCGCCCTCAGCGCCAACTTCACGGTGGTGAACCCGAGGGGCAAGGGATACCTGACGGTGTACAACTGCGCCGACTCACCACCGACGGCCTCGACGCTGAACTACCAGCCGTACGAGACAGTCGCCAACGCCGGCATCTTCCCCCTCAACTCGGGCGCCTACAAGGGTGCGCTGTGCGTGTACGCCCTCGTCGACACCGACCTGGTCATCGACATCAACGGCTATCTCCGACCGAGCGCCACGCAGCGCTTCGAGAGCATCACCCCGACGAAGTGGGTCGACACCGCCACCGGGCTCAACGCCACTGGCCGGATGCGCAAGAACCAGACGATCACGATGAACGCCTACACCGCAGGAGTCGGCGTCCCGACCGGCGCCAAGGCCGTCGTCGTGAACATCGCCGGTGTCCTCCCCGACACCAACGGCTATCTCACGGCGTACCCGTGCGGCATCACGCGGCCGGTGGTCTCGAACCTCAACCCCCGTGTCGGCCAGACCACCCAGAACCTCGCCATCGTCCCCCTCTCGGCCAACGGCTCGATGTGCCTCTACGCCAAGGAGGCGATGCACGTCCGGGTCGACGTCCTCGGCTACATGACGACCTCCGGGACAGGCACGCTGACGCCCACCACCCCGACCCGTGTGGTCGACACCCGTGACCTCTACCGCGCCGAGATGAACCTGGGGACCAACGGCTCGATGCTCGCCGCCAACGCACTGAAGTCGGTCACCCTCGGCGGCCAGCGCGGGATCCCCGCCTCGGCCCGGGCCCTCTCGCTGAACGTCACGATCGTGACGCCGTCGTCGGCCGGGTACCTCACGGTCTGGGAGTGCGGCACGCAGCCGCCCACCCGCACGATCACCTATCCGGCCGGCAAGGTCATCCCCCTCGGGATGGAGATCAAGCTCTCGGCCGGTGGCGAGCTGTGCATGCGGGCGAGCACGCGGACCCACCTCGTCATCGACGTCACCGGATACTGGGGCTGACGCCCCACCGGCACTGCGTCAGCGGTGCAGGTGCGGATCAGTGACCCTGGCCCGCAGACGCACGGAGTACACCGAGTCGCCGGACAGCACGCCGCCACGTCCGAACAGTCGGCCCTCCTGCCAGTTGGAGAGACCCAACTCTGGTTGCAGCAGGGCGAACTGGCCGTCGACCCAACGGGTGAAGCCGTCGCCGACGAACGGGGCGTCGACCGCTCCGTAGAACCACTCGTGCTCGTGGGTGTCATCGCTGAGCAGCGACGCCACGAAGTGCGGGCTGAAGCGGTTGCACGATTCGATGGCCTGGGCGACGTCGTCGACCACGACGAGCGCGACCTCCGGGACCGCGTCCCACTCCCACTCCTGCGCGAGTCGGGCATCGTCGTGCTCGAAGCGGTGGACGATCGGGGTGACCCCACGAGCAGCACCGGCCTCCTCGACAGCGGCGAGGAACCGGGGCACGAGGTCGTCGGCCCGCGACCGGACGATGCAACACACGTTCAGCGTGTTGCAGACCTTGCGGTCGAGCGACCAGCGCACGGCGAGGGCGAACCGGTCGGCGTCGGCC
>JBEBDM010000158.1:0-5806 GCA_041156905.1 Actinomycetota bacterium
GCGCCTCCTCGGCCTTCACCTGTCGGCCGGTGGTCATCAGCTCCTTGGCCCTGCTGGCCCCGACGGCACGGGCAAGGCGCTGGGTCCCGCCGCCACCCGGGATGATCCCGAGGAGGATCTCGGGTTGGCCGAACACGGCGCGCTCCCCGACGATCCGGTAGTCGCACGCGAGGGCGAGCTCGCACCCGCCGCCCAGTGCGTAGCCGCTGACGGCGGCGATCACCATCCGCGGGATGGCGGCGACGGCGTCGAGGGCGCGATGGAAGCCGGCCGTGATCGCCCGACCCGACTCGGGTCCACCGAACTCGCTGATCTCGGCGCCCGCGGCGAAGATCCGCTCGCCACCCGTGATCACCACGGCGTGCGGAGGATCGGCGGCGAGACCCAGCGCGACCTGCTCGAGTTCGGCCAGCACGGCCTGTGAGAGGGCGTTGACCTTCGGGTTGTTCAGAGTGACGACGGCGACACCGTCGTCACGACGCTCGACGAGGACGAGTTCTCCCATGGCCGCACCCTACGTGCCGCGCCGTCGCCGCCCCGAGCCGACGATGTGAGCCGACGATCCGGGCCGACGATTCGCTCAGGCGCCGACGGTGCCGAGCATCTCGTCGGCGGCCGACCACGGGTCGATCGTCCGGGCGAGGACCCCGTCCTGCAACGCGTCCCAACGCTCACCGGTGGTGATCTGGCGCGCCCGCTGCTCGAGGCGTCGGGCGACGATCTCGCGGAGCTCCTCGCGCAGGCGGAACTCGCGGCGGCGACGGAGCTCGCCGCTGGCCGTGATGAACTCGCGGTGGGCGACCACGGTGTTCCAGAGTTCGTCGATGCCGCGGCGCTCGGTGGCGACGGCAGCGATGATCGGCGGACGCCACGCCTCGTGGGCGAGGTCACTGAGCTCGAGCATCTGCTCGATGTCGCGACGCGTCTCCTCGGTTCCCTTGCGGTCGGCCTTGTTGATCACGAAGATGTCGGCGATCTCCATCAGGCCCGCCTTGTTGGCCTGCACGGAGTCACCCCAGCCCGGGTTGAGGACGACGACGGTGGTGTCGGCCTTCCCGGCGATCTCGACCTCGACCTGACCGACGCCGACCGTCTCGACGAGGATCCATCGACGGCCGACAGCATCGAGCACGCGCACGGCCTCGGGGGTCGCCAGCGAGAGTCCACCGAGGTGCCCGCGGGTCGCCATCGAGCGGATGAACACCCCCGGGTCGGTGGCGTGGTCCTGCATGCGTACGCGATCGCCGAGGATGGCTCCACCGGTGAACGGTGACGACGGGTCGATCGCCAGGACCGCGACCTCCTCGCCCAGCGACCGGAGGTGCCCGATCGTGGCGGACGTCAGCGTGCTCTTGCCGGCCCCGGGCGCACCCGTGAGACCGACGGTGTATCCGTGTCCGGAGAGCGGGTAAGTGAGACGGCTGACCTCACGAGCCTCGTCGGCACCACGCTCGACGAGCGAGAGGAGGCGGGCCAGCGACGCACGGTCGCCCTCGCGGGCAGCGGCGAGCAGGTCGGCGACCGGCGCCGTCCGGCGGGTCATGCGTCGCCGAGCGTGCTGGGCTCGGGAAGGTCGGGGACGTTGACCACCTCGGTCACCCCGTCGATGCGGTCGCGCATGATCCGCTCGATCCCGGCCTTGAGGGTCGTGGTGCTGGTCGGGCACGTCCCGCATGCGCCCACGAGGGTCACGCGCACGACTCCCGTGGCCTCGTCGACATCACGCAGCACGATGTCGCCCCCATCGGCGTGGAGGGCCGGACGGATGACCTCGATGGTCTCTTCCACTCGGGTGCGCATGCTCGACATGTCGGGAACTTTCGGGAGGGGTCGGACGACCATTGAACCAGCCAAGAACCGCGTCTCCCCAGTCCTTAGGATGGCGAACCATGACAACACGGACCCACTCCGGCCGCATTCCCGCCGCCGCCGTCGCACTCTCCCTCGTCGCCGCCCTCGCGGTGGGCGTCTCGGCCTGCTCCGACGGGTCCGACGATGCCACTGCTGTCACGACGGTGGCACCCGCCGCAACCGACGAGCCGGCCTCCACCGACCCTGCCTCTACCGACCCCGCCTCCACGGAACCCGCCCCGGCGTCGTCCGACACGCCGACGGCCGTTCCTGGTCCCGTCCAGATCGACGTCGTCATCGGTGTCGACAGCGGCGAGGACCGGGTCGAGCGGGTGGCCTTCGGCTCGGACGTGACGCTGAACATCGTCAACGGCCCCGAGGCAGCCGAGTACCACGTCCACGGCATCGACCTCGAGGTCGCCGCCGACCCCGACCAGATGGTCACGCTGAACTTCGTCGCCAGTGTCGAGGGCCCCTACGAGGTCGAGGACCACGAGACCGGCGCCGTCATCCTGGTCATCGAGGTCGACCAGTAACCTGACGCCATGTCGGCAGCCGCACTCGTTGCCCACCAGGGTGGCTGGGACGAGATCCTCCTCGTCCTCGGCCCCATCGCTGTCATCGCCCTGCTGCTCCGCCTCGCGAAGCGGCGGGTCATGCGGTCGCAGCAGTCTCGCGACTGATCGACGCTCCGAGCGTGGTGAGTCGGCCGACGATGTCGTCGTAGCCGCGGTCGATGTGTTCGACCCCCGAGACGGTCGTCGCCCCCTCGGCCACCAGACCAGCGACCACGAGCGCAGCGCCCGCACGGATGTCGGTGGCCTTCACCGGAGCGCCACTCAGGTGCGGCACACCGCGCACCACGGCGTGATGCCCGTCGGCGCGGATGTCGGCTCCCAGACGCTGCAGTTCCTCCACGTAGCGGAAGCGGCCCGGGTAGAGGTTCTCGGTGACGATCCCGACCCCGTCGGCCACCGACAGCATCGTCACGACGAGCGGCTTGTAGTCGGTGGCGATGCCCGGGTACGGGAGCGTCGAGACGTCGGCGCTCCGAAGCTGTCCGTCACCGAACACGGCGAGGCCGTCTCCGGGCGCCCGACCCGTGCCGATGGAGGTCACCGTCAGGCCCATGTCGTGGAAGCGACGTAGCAGCATCCCCATGTGGTCGGCGCGGGCGCCCCTCAACACGACCTCTCCACCGCACACACCGACGGCCGCGAGATAGGTGGCGGCCTGGATGCGGTCGGGGATGGTGGCGTGGCTGGCAGCCCGCAGCGTTCCGGGGTCGACGCCGTGCACGACGAGGCGCGACGAGCCGATGCCCTCGATGTCGGCACCCATCTGCAGCAGGAAGTCGCACAGGTCGGCGATCTCGGGTTCACGAGCAGCGTTGTCGATGACCGTGGTGCCCTTGGCGTGCACCGCGGCGGTGAGGATGTTCTCCGTCGCCCCGACGCTCGGGAAGTCGAGGGTCAGCTCGGCACCGTGGAGGCGATCGGCACGCGCCTCGACGACGCCGTGGCGCATCGAGAACGTGGCTCCCATGGCCTCGAGTCCCTTGACGTGCATGTCGATCGGCCGGCTGCCGAAGTCGTCGCCGCCGGGGAGGGCCAGCTCGACATGGCCGTACCGACCGAGCAGGGGTCCGAGCACGTTGATGCTGGCGCGGATCCGCTCGACGAGCTCGTAGGGGGCGACGGGCGTGATCTCGCCCACGTTGACCATGCGCACACGTCCGTCGCCGACGAACTCGCTGCGCACGCCGATCGCCTCGAGCAGTTCGGCCATGGTGCGGACGTCGGCGATGTCGGGGACGTTGGTGAGTTCGTACCCACCGTCGGCCATCAGCGTGGCCGCCATCAGCTTGAGGACCGAGTTCTTCGCCCCGGGGACGGTGATCTCGCCCTGCAGCGGTCCGCTGCGGCGGACGACGATGCGGTCGGCGGGCGGGTTCATGGGTCACCAGTATGCCCCCGGCCCCGACTCGATGTCAGGGCACTAGCCTCGACCGGGTGACCCGCGGGGACCGCACGATCGTCCAGACCTGGCCCCGGGACTCGGAGCAGGGTCGTGGCGCGCTCGAACCCCGGCGCGACCTCATCGAGGAGGCCCTCGAGGTCGACGACGCCAACGCCCGCGACGCAGAGGGCTGGTCGGTCACCGAGCGGGTCTTCACCCAGGCACACGGTCCCTTCCGCTCCTACCGCCGGACGGTCACCGTCCGCGACGAGCAGGTGCACGAGACGATCGACTACCGACTCTCCATCCCGTGGTTCGGGTGGCTCTTCGCCCGCCCCGTACGTCATGCGCTCCGCCACCCTCGACCCCACGTCCACGGGACGGGCTCCGACCACTGGTGGGCCCCACCCGACCGACTCGGCGAGCGACAGGTCACCGCACTCGCCCTGCTCGCACTCGCCTCGATGGCGGCGACGTTCGCCAACACGCTCTTCACGCAGACCGCGACGTTCGCGGCCGATCGCTTCGGCGTCGACTCAGGTTCGCTCGGCGTCGCGGGCGCCGTGGTCCGCGTCGGGATCGTCCTCGCCCTCCCCGTCGCCTGGCTGGCCGACCGCGTCGGACGGCGTCGATCGATCGTCGCCCTCGCGTGGGCCGTCCCCGTCCTGTGCGCGCTCGGAGCCGCGGCCCCGAACTTCTGGAGCCTCGTCGCCTCGCAGACGGTCGCCCGACCGATGGGCATCGCTCTCGCCGTGCTCGCGGGTGTCGCCGCCGCCGAGGAGATGCCGCGCAACAGTCGCGCCTATGCGATCAGCGTGTTGGCGATGGCTGCTGGTCTCGGGGCAGGAGTCGCCGTCGCGGCACTCCGTCTCGCCGACCTCGGTGACGACGGCTGGCGGCTCGTCTATCTCCTCGCGCTCGTCTGGCTCCCGGTGGCGGTCACCGTCGCCGGTCGGCTCGAGGAGACCCGCCGGTTCCGCACCGTGCACCGCATCGCCCAGCCGATCGACCGACGTCGCCTCGCGCTCATCGCCTCGGTCGCGCTGACCTCGAACCTGTTCATCGCTCCTGCCTCGTACTTCCAGAACAACTACCTCGACAAGGTGCGCGGCTACAGCGGTGGCGGGATCGCCCTGTTCACCCTGATCACCAGTACACCGGCCTCCATCGGCCTCGTGCTCGGTGGCCGTCTCGCTGACGTGGTCGGGCGTCGGCGGCTGATCGCACTCTGCACGCCCATCTCCACGACAGCCCTCGTGATGGCGTTCGTGACCAGTGGGACCGCCATGTGGGTGAGCGCGTTCGTTGCCGCCCTGCTGGCCTCGATGGCCTATCCGGCCTACGCCGTGTACCGCGCCGAGATGTTCCCCACCGGCACCCGCAGCCGGGCCAACGGCATCGTCACCGCGACCGCACTGCTGAGCGGCAGCATCGGCATCCTCGTGGTCGGCTTCCTCCACGACCACGGTGTTCCGTACTCGACGCTCATCGCGATCATGGCGGTCGGTCAGTTGGCAGCAGCCGTGATCGCCTATTCGCAGTACCCCGAGACCGCCCACCTCGAACTCGAGGACATCAACCCCGAGGACCCGCACATCGGCGACGAGTGAGGGCTACTTCTCGAGCAGGATCCGGCGGGCCTCGCCGAGCTGTTCGATGAGCACGCCGGCCGCATCGTCGGCACCTCCGTGGTCGGGATGCGCGGCCCGGAGTCGGCTTCGATAGTGCTTCATGACCTCGCTCTTCCCGAGTCGGCCGGAGTCGAGCGGGAAACCGAGGGTGGTGAGCGCCCACAGCCGCGGGTCGGCGACACCGACGAGCGAATGCCGGCTGAGTCCGGTGATGTCGGCGACGAACGACGGACCGAGGGAGCCTCGCCACGACATCGCCCGCCGCATCGCCGCCGCGACTCCGGGCCGAAGCGACGGGTCGAGACGTTCGAGCGCGTAGACCGCACCGAGCACCTGGGTGAGCGGGCGTCCGAGCGAGTGCAGGT